>NZ_AECZ01000015.1 GCF_000179555.1 Solidesulfovibrio fructosivorans JJ] | reverse complement strand
TGGCCAAGGCCTGCGAGCCGCTCATCGCCATGATCATCGAAGAAATTCGCTCCGGTCCCATCGTCAACATGGACGAAACCACGGTCCAGGTGATGCATGAACCAGATCGGGCCAACACCACCAAGTCGTACATGTGGGTCGCCCGGGGCGGAACGCCGGGAACACCGGTCGTCCTCTTTCGCTATCATCCGACCCGGGCCGGCAGCGTGGCCACAGACATCCTTGGCGACTTCAAAGGCTATCTGCAGACCGACGGCTACAGCGGCTACGAGGCCCTGGGCGAACGGGAAGGCCTGTGCCATCTCGGCTGCCTGGCCCATGTCCGGCGCAAGTTCGTCGAAGTTGAGAAGTCTGCCGGCAAGAAGGCCAAAGGCGGCACGGCCCATGCCGTCCTGGACCTGATCGGCAAGCTTTACAGCGTGGAGCACCAAGCCGAAAAGCAGAGGCTCGATCCAGAGCAGATCAAGGCTTTGCGAGCCGAAAAATCCAGGCCCATCCTGGACAAGCTCAAGGCTCTGCTCGATGCCCGCATCGCCACCACCCCGCCCAAGAGTCTGCTCGGCAGGGCCATCAGCTATGCCCTCAAGCAGTGGGACCGGCTGGTCGTCTATCTGGAAGACGGCCGGCTGCGCCCGAACAACAACCTGGCCGAAAACGCCATCCGTCCCTTTGCCGTGGGGCGCAAGAACTGGCTTTTCTCAGGCCACCCACGCGGGGCCGACGCCTCGGCCACCCTGTGCTCCCTCATCGAGACCGCCAAGGCCAACGACCTGGAGCCGTACCGTTATCTGCGTCACCTCTTCGAGCACTTACCGACGGCAACTTCCGACGCCCAGCGCAAGGCCCTCCTGCCACCGTACATCGCTCCCAAAAGCCTGATTATCCCTACCTGAACTTCTGCCGCCTTCCGATTGCCCTGACAAGATGCGCCTTATTGAGCGCTTACAAATCATAAGCATGGAGATCAGAAACGGAAACATTAAGCTGTTCTGCGAGGTACTGGAGAGGAACTTCAGAAATCCCAAAGCTGTTTTGAAGAAACCGACCGCTAAATCGGTAGAATTTGAGTTGAGCTGTAAAACCGAGATGATTTCTTGGTGGCTTCGTTTTAAGCAATTTCAATTCGTCATGATTTAAACCCCAGACTGTAGCTAACTCCTCGGCATCCCAATTTTTCTTCATGACATGATCCTCGCTGATTTAGATAGATTCAAAGAGGATATCAAGGAACCACATCATGTCATGTTAAAAGTTGGCACTTATCGCAGCTACCAGGGCATTAGGCCTACTACGCCGGGCGCAGGCCCGATTCTTCCTCGACATACTTCGTATGGCAAACCGGGCAGCGCAGGTCCGCATCCAACTTTTCACCGCAAGCGCACATCCAACCGATACGCCGGGCCGGATTGCCGACCACGAGGGCATGGTCCGGGACGTCGCGGGTGACGACGGAACCGGCGCCCACAAAGGCGTAACGCCCGACGACATGGCCGCAGACGATGGTGCAATTGGCGCCCATGGTGACACCTTTTTTGACCAAAGTCTGCCGCACTTCGTGCATCCGCGAGATGTGGGCCCGGGGGTTGAAGATGTTGGTGAAGACCATGGACGGACCGCAAAAGACGTCGTCTTCCAGGGTGACGCCCTGGTAGACGGAAACATTGTTTTGGATCTTGCAGCCTGAACCCACGGTGACATCCGGCCCGATGACGACATTCTGGCCGATGTTGCATTTCCTGCCGACCTGCGAACCCTTGAGCACATGGCTAAAATGCCAGATTTTGCAGCCGGCTCCAACCGTGGCCCCAGAGTCGATGACGGCTGTGGGGTGGACGAAGTATTCGGGCGCGAGGGGGGGCGTTTCCGCCGTGAGCATAACCCGCGTCGCGCCGGATTCCAGGGACTTCTGGCTGGCGTTGAGCACCCGCAGCACCCGCAGCCCTTCGGCCCCGTCGGTGCGGGGTGCGCGCCCCGAGGCCATGCACTCGAGGAAATGCTGGCATTCCAACCGTAGCGGTTCGCCTTGCGCGATCTCCACCTTCTGGGCTTCGGCTTTGACCGGCACCGGCATCTGGTTTTCCCAGCGGATAGCATGGGGGTAAAGTTGCAATTTCTCATCCCAGGGCAACGTGTCGTCGAACACGGCCATCTTGCGCTCGCCCACGACGACCAGTTTTTGTTCCTTGAACGGATGCAACCAGGACACGAAGATATGCGCCTTGAGCCCTGAGGCGAATTCCATGTGCGTGGTGGTCACGTCGGCGATGGCATGGTGCAGGTAGTAGCCGCCGATGGTTTGGACGGCTTGCGGCTCGCCACCGGCAAGGGTCAGAATCATGGAAATGTCATGGGGAGCGAACGACCAGAGGATGTTTTCCTCGCGCCGAATTTTACCCAGATTAAGCCGGTTGGAATAAATGTAGTCGATGCGCCCGAGTTCGCCGCTGGCGGCCATTTCCTTGAGCGCCAGGAAATGGGGATGGTACTGAAGCAGGTGGCCGACCATCAGCGTCAGCCCCTTTTGTCCAGCCAACGAGATCAGTTCCCGGGCCTCGGATTCGGCCAGGGTCATGGGCTTTTCCACCAATACGTGCTTGCCGGCGAGAAGGGCCGCCTTGGCCACGGCGTAGTGGGTTTCGGCCGGAGTGGCGATGGCTACGCCAGCCACGGCCGGGTCGGCCAGGACGCTTGCCTCGTCGGCAAAAAGCGGCACTTCGGGGCAGGCGGCCGCAAAGCTGTCGCGGCGTTCGGCCGCAGCGTCGCAGATGCCGCGTAGCGCCCCGAGATTATGGAAATTGCGTACGAGGTTCTTGCCCCAGTAGCCAGCGCCGATGACGGCCACACCCAACGGATTGGCGGGCTTTTCGGTAAACTCCGACATGGCTGTCTCCTTGGCTAGCGCACAGCCTTGGCCAGGGCGGCGCAGATGCGATCCTGGGTGGCGGCGTCGAGATAGGGATGCATGGGCAGGCTGAAAACGTTGGCGCTGGCGGCCGGGCTGGCCGGAAAATCCTGCGGTGCGTAGCCCAGGCCGACAAAAGCGGTCTGCTCGTGCAATGACTTGGGATAATAGATCATACTCGGGATGCCTTCCTCGCGCAGGGCGGCTATGATGGCGTCGCGGCGTGGGGACGCCAAGGTGTATTGGGCCCAGGCGCTGCGGCAGCCATTGGGAATGGTCGGCAGCGTGAGGTCGGGCAGGCCGGAAAGATTCTCGGCATAGCGGGCGGCCACGGCGTCGCGGGCATCGAGCTCGGCCGGGAAGGCCGGCAGCTTGGCCAGGAGCACGGCGGCCTGCATGGTATCCAGGCGGGCGTTTAAGCCCACGCGCACGTTGTCGTATTTGGCCGATCCTTTGCCGTGTACCCGGATGGATTCGAGCAGACCGGCCAGAGTGTCGTCATCGGTGAACACGGCGCCGCCGTCGCCGAAGCAGCCCAGCGGCTTGGCCGGGAAAAAGCTGGTGGCGCCGGCCGTGCCCAGACTGCCGGCCTTGCGACCCTTGTACACGCCGCCAAACCCTTGGGCCGCGTCTTCCAGGATAAGCAGGTCGTTTTCGGCCGCGATAGTGGCCAGGGCGTCGGCATCGCAGGGCAGGCCGAAGAGATCCACGGGGATGACGGCCCGCGGGGTGAGTTTATTATCCAGGGCGGCTTGGGGCAGGGGATATATGGTCGGGTCCTGCGCTTTGACCGCAGCCGCGGCCAGGGCCAGCTTGGCCGGATCGAGGTTGTAGGTGGCCGGGTCGATATCGACGAAGACGGGTGTGGCGCCGAGCAGGGCGATGACCTCGGCTGTGGCGATAAAGGTGAACGGCGTGGTAAAAACGGCGTCGCCCGGCCCGATTCCCCAGGCCATAAGCGGCATGAGCAGGGCCTCGGTGCCCGAGGCGCAGGACACGGCGTGTTTGGTCCCGACAAAGGCGGCCAACGCTTTTTCCAGCTCGGCGACTTCCGGCCCCATGATGAAGCGGCCGTGCTCGAGGACGGCGTCGAGGCGTTTGCGAATTTCTGGCTCGAGACGGGTGAACTGGGTCTTGAGGTCGATAAACGGAATATTCATACGATGGTCCGAAGCGCGCCCCAGAGGGGACACGGTGAAGGTTTGGCGCGGTCAAGCCTGACGAGATGCCGCGTCCTTTGTTCCGGGATACCAAGGCACTGCCAGGCCCTCACGCAACGCGACCGTTGGACACACCTGTCGCTACGCTGGGAAAGAATGGGATTTTCCCGACCGGGAAAACGATACTGTCCGGGGATGAAAAGAGGCAATGCACCGCTCGCCAGGTCCTGATATCCAGTCTCTGGCGTTACTGCCGCAAGGGAGCCGCAAAGCCGCGTTCTTTTTTTTGTTTTGTGACTGGGTTCCATGATTCCGACAACGGCGTAACTGATTTCAAGACCGGTTTGACGGGGCACGTTGTCGTCGTCAAGCAGAATATGCATGTATGAGCCGCATAACATCAGGTTCGCCGCGTGAAGCGCATCCGCCACAACGTCGCGGCCATGAGGATCAAGGCGGCCAACACCACCACGCCTTGCACCCGATAATCTGCTTCGCGCATCCAATACCCCGTGCTTTCCAGATAGCGGCTCCAGACGGCGGGCTGCTTTTCCATCGGCAGGTTGAAGTCGGCACCGGCATTGATGTGTTGCCATACTTTGGAGCCCGCAAGCGAGGCGGCGGCCATGCCCCATAAAAAAAGCCGGGGAAGCGGCCGGGAATCCAGGACCAGGCACACCGGCAGCACCAGGAATGGGAGGATGCCAACCATCTGGCGCGACAGGGGGTTGAGGCCCTGTAAAGTCCCGAAGGCCACAACCAGAAGCCAACCGCCGCCAAGCCGTCGCGCCGCCCGGCAAACAGGACCGAAAAGACAAACGACGGCCAGCATGATGGGGCCAAAATACAAGGTATGGGCGACCACAAATTCGCCGGGGCGCACCACGCTGTTTTGCAACACCGTTCGGGCATATTGGAAAAAGAGGGCCACCCAGTCGAAAGCGGCCAAGGTCGGAAAAAGCCGGGGCAGCACGGTCAGTGCGAGGACCAGCCCGGCCACCAGCCCCAGGCGAATGAGCATGCCAGGTCGCAGCAGATCGGCGGGGGAAAATCCGGCTGCCCGGCTCAGACAATAGGTTGCTCCGCCGATGGCGGCCAGGGCGATGGCCATCGCCTCCATATTGTGGGGAGCGCCCGTGGCGAGGAGCCACCAACAACCGACCACCATGGCCAGACTCAAAGTGGCTGCCACCGGGCGGGGAAGTCGCGGCGGCGTTTGCGCCTCCTTTCTGGCTGGAAGCAGAAACAGCAAGAAAGCCTGGAGCCCGACATTGGGGCCGATAAAAAATGCCCCGATGCCCGCTGGCAGCAGCCACCACGTCCGACGCGATAAGTACAGCCAAGCCAGGACGATGCCCAGGACCAGCGAGGTGGTGTCGAGCAGCACCGGATAATAGGAGGAGTATTTGAGCACAACGTAGTTGATGAAGATACCGATGAACCCCAGGATTTTCCCGTCACGTGAAAGCCCGATCCGGTCGCAGCAGTTGCCGAAGAGCCAGGCTCCAAGGGCCAAGAGAGCGACGTTTATGATTTGGAACGCGGTAATCACATGGGGTACCGTCAGCGGGATGCCCAGGGCCATCATGACGGCCCGGATGACCAGTGCCGGCACCACGCGAAAATAGAGGCCCGAATTGAGGGCCAGGGCTCCGGAGCGCACATCGGCATAACGGGTGATGATGGCCCCGTAGGAACAGCCGTCGTAGCCGAGGCCGCCGCCGGCGAAGATGCGTTCGGAAAAAACGGCGAGCAGCACGCCGCCAACCAGGACCAGGGCGGCCAACAAGGTGTTTTCCCGCCAGGGAACCCGGGACGTCACGGCAGATATCTCCTGGCGCGCCGGCCAAGGGACGTGGCAACGGGCAGAGGCAGATGCCGCCACAGCCGGGAGACGGTTTCCATAAACGGAGAAATCGCCGCTTCAGCAACGGGGTCGGCCGGTATAAACGGCCAGACATGGCGTGTCAGGGGATGGGGGATGGCGCCGTAGCGGATTTTGAAAACTGTCGGGCCGGCCCCCGGTCGTCCCCGGCCGAAATCGAACAGGCGCGCGCCCGTGGCGATGGCATCACTCATGGCTTCCCAGTACAAAAGATTGACCGGACTGGCGGCATTGTAACGTGCCAGGGAACTGACCCACACAGCCGTGGCCACATCGCCGTGGCGAACCCGAATCATGCCGGCGATGGGTTCCTCCCCGAGCATGGCCAGGCTGACTGTCAGCCGCTTTGGTTCTGCGTCGGCCAGGGTCGAAAAAAAGATCGGTGGGTGGGGCGGGGTGCCGAGTTCGCGCATGTGTCGCTCGTAAATGCGGTAGAAGTTCGGCAACAGCTCCCGGCCTTCGCGCACGGTCACCCCGTTTTTTTGCGCTTTCCGCGTTCTGTTCCGGATTTCCGAGCGGAATCCGCGCCACAAGGCTTCGGCGGTTTCGGGCAGCGGCAGGCGATAGGTGGCCAGCCCCGGCCACTGCGAATCGGGCTGCGGCGCAGGCTGGTCGCGCCAGTGCATGCGCCCGCCGCACAGCCGACCGGCCAGTTCGAGGGCACCGGCCTCGAGCGCCCGGGCGATCTCCGGGGTATCGGCCAGGAGACCGGCCGCCGGGGCATGGGGCAGGGAGAGGAGTCGGCGGCGGCTCTTGCACGGGCCGACCAGAAAAAGGGGCAGTACCCCGGCCAACACTCCATCCTCATTTCGGGCCGCCAAGTAGAAGGCACGTTCGCCGTAGGCGTTTTCCACGGCCAGCCGCCAGACCTGCCGATGGTAGAAAAGGCTCTCCGGACGGCTGGCGACATAGGCGTCCCAGGCCTCCCGGCCGCCGTACGCCTCTTCGCTTACGCGCACGGGTATTTCTCCGCGGTTTCGGCGGCCAGTTCCCCGGCCGTGAGCAAACGCACATTTAGGTCTCGCAGCAGCCGATCCAGGGTCCGTTCCAGCCAGGGACCCGTACGACGTAAAAACAGGCGGACCTTGAGGGGCTTGCCCGGGAACTTCGGGGCCGGAGCGATTTCGTAGGGATGGAAATAATAGCAGGCCGCGCCCTTGCGGAGCGCCCGGCCAAGCCCGATCCGACACCACCAGCTTCCGGCTACCCGGGTCATGATGCCGGTGGCGGCCGGAAGCTTCAAAACCGGAAAGGCAGGGATGGGAATTTCGACGACCGGATGGCCGCCACGCCGAGCCGGATCGCCAGCCGCCGGGCGATAGGGCGTTTGCGGGGCCTCGGAAAGCCCCTCGTATTTCCCGAAAAGGGCCCGCGAGGGGCATACCGAGGAATCGTACGCGAAGCCGAGGTCGTGCAGGATATCGAGCACCCAGGGGCGCAAGATGAGGTTCGGGGCACGAAAGCCGGTTACCGCCTGGCCGGAGACGTCCTCCAGGATGCCCTTGGCCCGGCGCAGGTCGTCGGTGAAGGCCTGACGTTCGCCAAGATCCACATGGTGCATGCCGTGGCAGGCGACTTCATGCCCGGCGGCCACCACATCCCGGACCAGATCGGGATAGGCCTGGGCCATCTCGCCCAGGATGAAGAAGGTGGCGCGCACGCCATGCCGGGTGAAAAGCGCCAGGACCCGGGCCATGGGCTCGCGAATTTCCCCTGCCGGACAATCGGCACCGTAGCGGTCGCGAAAAAACGCTTCCGTGGTCCGCCAGCGTGACCGGGGGGAGCCGGTCGCCCAACGGCAGTGGTACCACTCGTCCATATCCACGGTGACGGCAAGGGCCGGTTTACCGGACATCGTTGCCTCGCTTGGGGCGATCCCGGACGTCGCCGATGACCCGGGCCGGCACGCCGGCGGCGATGGCGAAGTCCGGCACATCGCGGGTAACCACGGCCCCGGCGCCGACAATCGCCCCCCGGCCGACGGTGACACCGGGCAAGACCACCGCGTTGACCCCGAGCCAGGCGCCGTCGCTGATAACGACCGGAGCGCGCCGGATGACGTCATAGCGGCGTCCGAGAAAAGAATTGTTGGGGCTGGCCTCCCCCACCAGGGCCACCCCCGGGGCGAGAGAGGCCTCTTCGCCGATACTGACCAATCCCGGACGAAACCCGTCCACGGCGACGAATCCCAGATTGACGTAGGCCCGGGGACCGATGTGGATACCCGAACGGCGCAGCAACGCCACGCGCACCCCATGCACCGGACAATGGGCGGCGGCGAAGCGTAAAAGCGAACGCAAGGCCTTAAGGAGCCTTGGCACCGGGGGCAATGGCATAACCATGGAGCTCTTAGCGCCTCCCCTCAAGGACGTCCACGATCAGAGCGGATACATCCTCGTAGGCGTCAAAGATGTCTGTGGCCTTGCGGCGGGCTTCGGGCACGGAGCGGGCGGATGCGGCGGCAAAAGCGGCGAATAAGTCCTGGCCCGGTACGGCCACGGTCAGCAGGCCCCGATCGGCCATGTCGCGGATATAACAGGTTACAATCGGATTTACATACAGGGCCGGAGTGCCGAGGATAGCCGCTTCACTGGCTGTGGTCGCGCCTTCGGTCAGACAAAAAGTGGCAAAGGCGAGCAGATCATGGAAGTCCTCGGGACGGGGCCGTTTGACGTAGCCGGTCAGGACTGCGGGAACATCTCCCTCGGGTACGAGCACGACCTCGCCGCGCTCCGCCAGTTCCCTGATGACAGCGGCCAGGGCCTCGGGAGGGTGCCGGCGCACGGCGAGGTCATGACCGGCCTCGAAGGCGCCCAGACGAACCACGGCGTAGGGTGTGTCTGGTGACAGGCCGTAACGGGTCAGCGTGGCCGGATTGGGGCGGAAGCGCTTGGGATGCAGGTAGGCCAGTTCATGCAGGCCGTGGTAGCGGGTCTGCCTGGGCCCGAGGGCCATCGGGTAAACATCCGGGGTCATGATCCGGTGGGCGAGCGGATGGGTAATGCGATTTTCCATGACCGCCGTGTCCGTGTCGTCCCAAACCACCACCCGGCAGCGGCGCAAGCGGGCTGGCCCCACCATGAGCGTGCCGCCGATGGCCGTGGCCACATCCGGCCGCCAGCTCAGGGTCATGGCGAGCAGGCCCGCGCCGTGGCAGGCCAGCTCCAGGGCCAGACCGAGCGCCCCGCGGCGCTTGGCTCCGACGACCCGGCAAGACAGGCCGTAAGCCCGCAAAAGCTCCAGGGCCACAGGCAACTCCCGGGCGGCCAGACGTACGTCATGGCCCCGGTCGCGAAGCTCCGCCACGGCGTGGCGAAAAAAGTGCACGTGGGCCGGATGGCCGATATCGACAAGAACGTTCATGGCGGCAAGAGCCTTAGCGGAAATTGCGCCAGCGCGCCAGCCGGCAAAAAGCCCCTCAACCGAACAGTTCCAGCCAGGTGGCCAGTTGGCAAAACTTCCAGGCTTCCTGGGGAGCTGGATGGCAGCCCGGGAGAAAGGCGAAGACGTCTGGGAAAGCCCGGGAAAGGGTATCCATGCTGACCGTAATGCGCTCCCGCCAGCCTGGCGCGCTCATCCAGCGCGCTTCGGGGGTGGCGAAGCCGAGCTTGTCGGTGCGGGCCAGGATCTCGGGCACGGTGTAACGGCCCAGGGCCTGCTTTTGCAGCACCTTGGTTTCGCCGCCTCGGATTTTCGCCTCTTCTGGCGTAGCCAGCAGCCGTTCCACCAGCCGGTAGTCCAGGTAGGGTACCCGGGCTTCCAGGGAAAAGGCCATGGAGTTGCGGTCCTCCATGCGCAGCAGGTGTTCGAGTTTGTAGAGGAAATGCAGAGCCAGGCTGTGATTGAGCCCCTTGGCCCGGAAAAACTCACGCTGGATGCGGCTTTGGCCGATATGCGCCTCGAAGAAGTCTCGGCGCAGGTGCGGCACGGTGCGTCGCAAAAGAGTCGTGCGCACGGCCTCTGGCAACATCTGATAGGCAAGCGTCTGTACGGCGCTTGGGTGCTGTCGCCGGGTTGCCACGCCCCATAGCTCGGCCGCGAGCCGGGATAATCGTCCCCGGCGCAACAGGCCATACATGTAAAAACCGTGGAAATACTGATAACCGGCAAAAATTTCGTCCGCCCCCTGGCCGTCGAGCACCACCACCACGCCGGCTTCCCGGGCCAGCCGCATTACCCTGTACTGGGCGTAGAAAGACGGGCCGGTGGTCGGTTCGTCGTTGGCCCGCACGAAATCGGGCAGATCGGCTAAGGTTTCGGCAGCGGTCGGCGCGACCCGGTGGCCGAGAAAGGGATAGCGCCCGGCCAGGGCGTCCACGTAGCGAGTCTCGTCCACCGGGTCGCCGGGATAGACGGCGGTGAAACAGTGGTAAGGGCTCGGCGGGGTGAGTCGGTCGTGGAGCACGCCGACCAGGATGGACGAATCCAGGCCGCCGCTCAGGCTTGACCCTACAGGCACGTCGCTTCGCAGGCGCAGCCGGGCCGCATCGATGAAAAGCGCCTCCACTTCGCGCCGGGTCTCCTCGGGCGAAGCGGCGACAGCGGTGTCGAGAAACGGCAGCGGCGACCACCAGGTCTCGATGGAAAGCCCGCCCAAGGCATCGCAGATTGCGCGACAGCCCTTGGGCAGGCGGGAGACGTGCTCGAAAAACGTCTCGTCGTGGATGTCGGTGCGATTAAAGGCCAGGTAGTCGAACAGGCTTTGCCGGCGCACGGCCCGGGACAGCCCGGGCACGGTCAGAAGGGCCTTAATCTCCGAGGCGAAATAGAGCCTTCCGGCAAGCCGGGTGTAATACAGGGGCTTTATGCCAAAACGGTCCCGGGCCAAAAATAGCGTCTTGGCCCGCGTGTCGTAGATGGCCAGGGCAAACATGCCGTTGAGCCGGGATAGGCACTGCGGCCCCCAGGTCTCGTAAGCAGCCAGCAGCACTTCGGTATCGGTCTTGGTGGTGAAGACACGGCCCCTGTTGGCCAGTTCGTCACGCAGCTCGATATAATTGAATATCTCACCATTAAAAACCATCTGATAGCGGCCATCCGGCGAGGCGAATGGCTGACGCCCATCGGCGGACAGATCGATAATGGCTAACCGTCGGTGGCCGAGCGCACAATGGGCGTCGGCGAAAATGCCGGTCGCGTCCGGGCCGCGATGGCGCATGATGTCATTTTGGGTCTCAATGAGCCGCCGATGTTCCGGTCCGATCCGGTCCGGGGCGAAGACCCCGCAGATGCCGCACATGCTCTTGGCCTTGGTCAGAGATTCCCGACATGAAAAAGAGAAATCGTCAATACCTAGCCGATTGGCCGAAGACAAGGCCGGGCGGGCTAAAGGCACTTCTCACTCACGGGATCGAGGTGACGCCCCCCCCCAGGGCCCGGCATAATCCCGACAAGTCAGCTCGCGGGCACAGGTTGGACAGCGCCAGCGGATGCCAGTAGTATGCTCAACATGGACGTCCACTCGGCCTCCGGATCGATCATTGCTCCTGCGGCTTGGCCGGTTCGGCAAATTGGCTTTCTCCTTCCTTGTGACGCTTACGATGGTAGCCCTTGATGCCAAGCAGCGTTAGCGCACCCTTGGCGAAAAGGGCCAGTTCACTCGCCCGGCGGACCCGCAGGAACTTGCGCAGGATGGGCAGCGGTCGAAAGTAGAAACGACGGTAGCACAGCTTGAGGAGTTTCGACAGTTCAGCCCGGGAAAGATGTTCCTCCCAAATCGGCTCGACGAAATTCGGCACTGGATTGGCGGCATGGGCCCGCCAGATATCAGCCGGGAAAAGCCCCTTATCCACGCCCTCCTGAAAGATGGCCGTGCCGTAGTAAGCGATCATGATGTTAAACTGCGCGAAATCCGAGTCGATGGACACAGCCGTGTCAATCAGGTGCAGAATGTCTTCCTGGGTCTTGTGGTGGGGAAAGCCAATAATCCAGTTGGTGCTGGTGAGGATGCCGACCTTGCGGCAGAGCTTTATGGCCCGTCGCACTTGCTCCACGGTAATTTTTTTGTTGATGCGCTTGAGCCCCTCGTCGGTGGCGTCCTCAACGCCGAAAAGAGCCTGCCGGCAGCCGGATTTTTTGGCCAACCGCAGCATGTCTTCGGTGACGGCGTCCACCCGCCCGCGAAATGCCCAGACGACCCGGAAACCTCGGTCGAGAATACCCTGGGAAATAGCGGCCACACGTTTGGCCGAGGCGTTGAACAGATCGTCAAAAAAGAAGAACTCCCGGATGCCCCGCTCGTAATAGACCGCCATCTCGTCGAGGATGTTGTCCACCGAGCGTGAGCGGTAGGTGGAGTAGGGCTTGCAGCAAAACGTGCAGTGGAACGGACAGCCCCGCGAGGAGCAGATGGTGCCCACGGGAAGCCCGGTGCCGATGGCGCTGAAATAGCGTTTGTAGGGCAGGAGGTCGTAGGCCGGAAACGGAATGGATTCGATGTCCTTCACGTAGCCCGGGTCGCCCGAGCGGCGGACCGCCCCGGCCTCGCGCCAGTATATTCCGGGAATATCCTCGAAGGAGCGACCTTCTTCCAGGGCGTCGAGAAAGGCCGGAAACGATTCCTCCGCCTCGCCGGTCACGAGAAAGTCGACCTCAGGCTGGGCCATGGATTCGTCGGGGAAAAGGGAGGTATGGGGACCGCCCCAGACGATTTTCGCCCGGGGCGCAAGTTCGCGGAGACGCCGGGTGAGAATGAGCGCGTCATAAAGAGTCGGCGTGTAGACGGTCAGTCCCACCACGTCCGGATCGAAATCCGCGGCGCGCCTGGCCGCCGCGTCAGGAGTGAGGCGGTCGAGAATACAGTCCACGAGGCCGATATCGTGCCGGCCGCCGGCCCGCAGCACGCCGGCCAGGTATAAAATACCCATAGGAGGGAACACGCCGATATCCGTGGCCTCCAGATCCCAATCGTCGGTGGTTTTGCCCACGTGGGCATCAGGAACGTTGAGCAGCAGTACTTTCATGTGGTGTATTCCATTTTTACCCGGTCGCCGAACGTCGTTTCGGAGTCTGGTCGTCATTGCGCGTTATGGCAAGGGTTGTGACAGGCCGTCACGACAGCGGCCTGGCCGGTACGCCGCCGACAACCGCCCCCGGAGCGACGTCGCGGTTGACCACGGCACCGGCGGCGACCACCGCCCGGTCGCCGATGCTCACACCGCCAAGAACCGTGGCCCCGGCGCCAATCCAGACATTGTCGCCAACCGTGATGGGCCGGCCGGCATATTCCTGGTCCAAAGTAGCCAGATCATGCCTGCGAAAATCGTGGTCGCCTGTAACAAGAATCGCGCCTGGGCCGACAAGCACATTTTCGCCAAGCGTGAGGCCGCCGCGTCCCGAGGCCAGGACGGCGTTGATTCCCACCCAGCAGCGAGGTCCAAGAGTGATGCCTTCGTCGGGCACGGCATTGGAGACGTAAGAGCACACGTAGGCGCCACGCATGATTCGGCAGCCGCCTGCGATGGTGATGACGGCGGCCGAGGCGTGCAGTCGCGCCCCGCGGTCGATGTACACCGAAGGGCCAAGGACAATGGCGTCCATATGAAAAAATTCCGCCCCGGCTTCAATGACTGGCGCACCGGAGCCAGCGGCGAAAAGCGACTGATAGAGCACATGGCGCACGGCTATGCCGGGCAGTCCCGGTAAAAAACCGGTCAACCATTGGGGGAACTGTTCCAGGACATAGCGCCAGGGATTTCTGGCCCTGGTGCGCAGGTAGGCGCCAAGGGCTCCCGGACCGGAGGCGTCCATGTAATCGCGCAGGCGTTCAGTCATGGCGCGTGCCGCTTCATGTGAGTGACATTCTCGGAGAGCAAGGCGTCAACCGGCGCAAACCAGAGCTCGCCGCAGCGTTTTCTGGCATCGGGGCCGAAGTCGGCCACCCCCACCCACCCAGGATGATCGCGCAGCACATCGGTATCGGGCCCGGGCCGAACCGTACCCGAGGCGATCAGTGTTTCCTGAGCCCGGCGCACAGCCTGTTCGGCGTATGGGGTGGCGTTTTTCAAGGAGTTACGAGCAACTATCCAGGGAATGTTTGGCTGGATTTCGCGGCTGGCCGTGATCATGGCGCGCATGTTGGCAAGACTTTTTTCCATGGGGAAACCAGCCATGACGTCGGATTCGCCCTGGTGCCACAGCACAGCCCGAAAACGGCGTGCGGCCAAAGCTTTGGCCGCTGGTCCCCAGCAGATACCACCGGCGGGATTCCAACACTCGGTATTGGTGGCGCTTCTCGCCACCAATACGAATCCGATGGGAACCTTGTATTTTTGCACGAGCAGATCCCCTAGACGAACCCAGCAAACGCCGACCATGGTCGGATGGTCCTTGGTGACGAAATGCAGCGTCTCAGTTCCCGGCGGTTCGTTGGCATGCTCGGGATCATTTCCATGATGGACGCTGACCGCCACGCGTCCGGTCTCGGAAACGACAGGCTTTCCGGGATCGGCGACGCTAACGGCGTTGGATTGTCCGGCGACCAGGAAAATTTCGCCCACGCCCACATGCCGGCAGGTATTTGGCCGGCCTTTGAGGCACAGGCTGTAGAATCCACCTGGTACGGCGGGGAAGACGCCTCGTATCGTTCCTGCCGGCACGGAAATTTCGCGGATGTTATTCGGGGCGAAGGCCTTGTCTGCCGGGATCAGCTGCACGCGCACCGGATTATTGCCGGGAGACAGACTGAAATGCACATCCGCCGTTTCTGACGGGCCGCGCTGGACGACATCGTCTGCCAGCGGGAATGTCAGCGTACGGCCAACCGTGGCCGCGTTGGCTCCAACGCTTCCCAGCAAAAAAATAACCGGGAAAAGCCAACGAAAAAGCAAAACTGCCCGGTTTTGGTCTTGTCTGTTTGGGCTAGACAACGAACGATTTGACAGGGCGATACAGATCATGGGGAGAAGGCCTTTAAGCACGAGTCGTCTCATTATTGCTTTCTTGCCGGCGACTGGCAGCGTGAACGCCCTTAAAGAGAGAAATCCGTTTAAAAGATCTTTTTTTCATCACGATATTCTTCACCAAGTTATTGAGGCTTTCAATGGCCAGGGATGGCGTGGCCATAGGGCCGAAACGGCCAACAGCCTGGGCGGACTCACGCTTACAATCCTCCGCGATGCGGGACAAGAAGGATCTCTTTCTAAAATTTAACGAATCAAATATTTCCGTTAGAAGGTATAGTAAAAACCATCGATGCTTCTTTATCAACTATGAGAGTCGGTTTTTTGTCAGGATGCGTTGGACTTTTGGCTTGTAATAGCTTTCGAAGATGGCCATTGAACGTGGAATACGCCAAGCTCAGCTTTCCCTCTTCTGCCAATTTGGCGTAGATGTGTTTGTTTGCATATCCCATCCTGTGCATATGCAATATTTCTTCCTCAGCGGCCCTAAATTCGACACGCCCCATGCATCTCTCAATTCGGCCCGGTTTAGCCATGCGTCGCTCCTGGTCATTTGAAAACTGTTTCTACGAGTTATTGGCAGCCAATGTCAACCTATACCAGTATATATAATCAGAAATAAGCGTAAACGATCTAATACCAGCCAATGCGGTCCGATAACATTACTGACAAAAAAGGCTTGAACAATGACAGTGTGCGCGAAGGCAGGACAGGTAAGGTACAGGTACCTCACTTCCTTCCCTATGGGGCTGGTTTATTCGCCTTCGGCTCAACGCAAGAAGCATGGGCGCAGCGACGGCCGTGTTCTCTTGTCCGGGGGCTGGCGCGAACGCCTTTTGGTGATTGGAGTAGTCATTTTTTTGACTTCCAAAAAACTTCGCCAGGAAGCGGACCACGGCGTCGGCTCTTTCGGGAACAGGGCTGTTTGCTTCTGCATATTTCTTGCAAAAAACCAGAAGAGCACGTTGCCGGCCAGGCGTGCTCTTGGAGGAATCATCCTATGCAGGCGGACAAAACGTCTTTTTTGGCAACCTACGGCGCATACGTCGAACGGCTCTACCGAACCCTAAATGCCCTCGTCGTCACGGCAAAGGACAGGACATTGGATCAGGACGAGGGGTTTCGGCGTTGGTGCGCCATGTGCTATGATATTCGACTCACGGGAAAAACCATCTATTTTGTGGGCAACGGAGCCAGCGCGGCCATGGCTTCCCATATGGCGGCTGATTTCAGCAAAAATTGCGCGTGCCGGGCCATGGCCTTCAACGATATCGCGTTGATGACGGCCATCAGTAATGATATCAATTACACGGAATGTTTCTCTGTCCCTCTCATGCGCTTCGCCAACTCTGGAGATATGCTGGTGACAGTAAGCAGCTCCGGGAATTCTCCCAATGTGATAAGCGCCATCAACGCAGCCAAGAACCTTGATCTCGTCATCGTGACGGTATCCGGCATGAGCGAGGAAAACCTGTCCAGAAAGCTGGGGGATTTGAATTTCTGGATTCCAGCGGATTCGTACGGTCAGGCCGAGGCCGGGCATCAGGCGCTCTTACATTGTTGGCTTGATATGTATGTGGCGGCCTATCCCA
Source organism: Solidesulfovibrio fructosivorans JJ] (assembly GCF_000179555.1). Taxonomy (NCBI): domain Bacteria; kingdom Pseudomonadati; phylum Thermodesulfobacteriota; class Desulfovibrionia; order Desulfovibrionales; family Desulfovibrionaceae; genus Solidesulfovibrio; species Solidesulfovibrio fructosivorans. The sequence continues at coordinate 95,007 of NZ_AECZ01000015.1, read as the reverse complement.
AGGAATAACCCGGAAATAAATTCCTTTACCAAGCCTAAACGCGTTGGAATCGAAAGCTCCAGAAAGTGAGTATAAGCCATCATGCGCATATTGCTCCTTACATCAGGTTTGACGTATAATTCCCCTATCGTCACCCCGCCTCTTGGCTTGTACAGAATCAAAAACTATTTGAGCGGATTTGCCATCCCCTGCGATATCTACGACTCCTCCCTGGATGACATAGATACATTTTTATGCCGTGCCACCGCAGGCGAGTACGACATCATAGGATTTGGCACAGCCCACATCAGTTTCGAACAGGATATCAATGTGCTCAAGCGGTTTCGCGACTGCTGTGGCAAGGATGTTCTGTTCGTGGCCGGTGGGCAGGAAGCTACCCACAACCACGCACAGGTGTTGGCCGCCGGTTTCGATTTGGTGGCGCTTGGACTGGGCGAATACGTCATGCTGGAGATCGCCAGGGCTCTGGATGGATACCGACGGGAGGGTTTCAAGGCGTTTGCCGGGATCGCCGGCATCGCCTACGCCGGCGCTGCGGGAATCCAGCTGCAAAAGGCCCGCCGCGTGGAGCATCAAGATATCCAGGATCTTTTCTACGACCAGGTTCTCAAATCCGACATCCCCTACACGCGCTACTGGTCCGACAACAGCACACGGGCAGAAGCGCTCTCCTTCAACAACAGCTTCATCCCCGAGATGGTACGGCTCTATACCGCGACACGCTGCCCGAGCCATTGCGGCTATTGCAGCTCACACAGATTTTTACGAGCCGCCCAGGGAGAACAGCACAACGGGATGTACTTAAGCGGTCGCCAAGTGGCCGAACTGGTCGTTTGGCACCACCAGAAATACGGCGCTAAAATTTTCCTTTTCAGCGACGACGAATTCTTGGCCTGGCGCAAGCGCAGCCGGGAATTTTGCGAGGAGATCCTCGCGGCCAAGGCCCGTGGCGATCTGCACCCCGACGTCACCTTTCATTGCCAAGCGCGGGTGATCGACTTTCTCAGTGGTGGCGGCGTGGTGGACATAGATCTCATTGCCCGGTTGCGCCAAGCCGGTTTCACGGGGCTCAGCCTTGGTGTGGAATCGTTTTCCGAGCGGTTGCTCCGAACCCCCATTATGAATAAGCCCGGATACGACAAGCACAAAGCGCTGAAGGTAATTAAAGCCCTTCTCGCCGGCGGCCTCCGGCCTCACGTTTTCATCATCCTGTGCGTGCCCGACGCCACACCCGAGGACATCCTCGACAACGTCCGCACCATCCTCACTGTCGTGGAGTTGGGTTGCTCCATCAGCATCTCCCCGCTGGTGTACGTTTTGCCGGGGTCTCCAGCACATGACCTTTCCGGCTATCCCGTTAAGACGACGCCGTTTGTCTCTCCGGTGACGCACCAGACCATTCCCTTGGTGCAATATTTCATTCCCCGGGATTCAGCCGTTGCCGCCTTGGCCGAAAACTTCCAGGACATCACGGAACGCGTTTCTAATCGGGTGCTGCGGGAAATCGGCTGGAAACAACAAAGTGTGAATTATTTGATGGAAACACAGTTACGTTGCATCGGGATCGCGGAATTTTTCGGCGACACAGCCTTGGCCGAAGCATTTTTGGAACGCCTGCGCACCGGCGTCGCTGAAGCCAGTTTGCAATGACGGATTTTCCACACAGCCAAGGCGGTATTATCCGTATAAGGCAATAAAAACGTCTAACTTATCCATGGCGCATGTTCTCAGATCGAGCCTGACGGATTATATAAAAGAAATATGTCCTTTCAGTCAAAATCGGATGATGCTACGCCAGGATAGTCGCCATGGGTACAACGGCCACAATTTGGCTAAACGAGAGCCCAATTGTCTCAAGTCGTCAGGGATTGGCAAGACACGAACAGGATGTTCCCTGGCAGCACTTCGTAAGGTTGCATCGATCCTCGCATTTGTTGACTTATAGTAGTAAACTTGTTGGCAAACCATCATAATGCGACTGGCGCGCAGGCCGCGCCACGAAGCAGGAAACAATTATGGGTGACGATTGTATCTTTGACGAGGACAAGGTGACGCCGCATGCTCTGCAACGCATTGCCAGCCATGTCCGTTACGATATCGTGGCGCTCTCCGGAAAAGCCAGAATCGCGCACGTGGGCTCCTCACTGTCCTGCGTGGATATTCTGGTCGCCGCGTATTTCGGGGGGTTGGCGCTTTCGCCCGAGTCATGCACCCTAGGCAGTGACCGATTGTTGCTCGGCAAGGGGCATGCGGCGGTGGCGTTGTACGCCACTTTGGCCCGGCGCGGGTATTGCGCCTACCGCGATCTGGAATCCCATCTCGCGCCGGGAGGCCCCCTTCAAGAGCATCCCGGCCCTGCCTGTCTGCCCGGAACCGTGGCGGCCTCGGGCTCCTTGGGACATGCCTTGCCCATGGGAGTTGGCATGGCGCTGGCCTCACGGCAGTTGGGAACGCCATATCGTGTATGCGTGGTGCTCGGCGATGGCGAATGCAATGAGGGCACCGTGTGGGAAGCGGTCATGCTGGCCGTCGCCCGGCAGTGCGGCAACCTCGTGGCGATTGTGGACGGCAATGGTTGGCAGGGGACAGGGCGCACCGCCGAAATTCTTGCCGCCGAGCCATTGGCGGAAAAATTCCGGGCTTTCGGCTGGGAAGCTCTGGATGTGGACGGGCACGATGTCTGGCATCTACGGGAACTGTTGCGGCGGGGGCCGACACATCCAGACAGGCCCCTGGTCCTGATCGCTCGTACGGTCAAAGGCAAGGGCGTGTCGTTTATGGAAGACGATAACAACTGGCACTATCGTATCCCCACGCCCGAGGAAACGGCCTTGGCGGGCAAGGAGCTTTTGGGACAATGAGAAACGCCTTTGCCGACGAGATGCTGGCGCTAGCCCGGCAGGACTCCCGCGTGACACTCTTGTCTGGAGACATCGGGAACCGGATGTTCGACACGTTCAAGGCAAACTTCCCCGATCGCTTCTATAATTGCGGCATAGCCGAAGCCAACATGACCGGTGTGGCGGCGGGCATGGCGCTTTGTGGCCTGCGTCCCGTCACCTATACCATCGCCGCCTTCAATACCGCCCGCTGCCTTGAACAGATCCGGGTGGACATCTGCTATCAACATCTGCCCGTTGTCATCGTGGGCACGGGCGGCGGCCTTTCCTATGCCAACCTCGGCCCCACACACCATGCCCTGGAAGATGTCGCCTGGATGCGCTCCTTGCCGGGGATGACGGTGGTCTGCGCCGGGGATCCGGTGGAAACCCGGCTGGCTCTTCGCGCGGCGTTGGCCCATGACGGCCCCGTGTATCTGCGTGTCGGGAAAAAAGGGGAACCCTGCGTGCATCAAACCCTGCCGGATTTCGCTTTGGGACGCTGTTTGCCACTCCGCCAAGGCGATGATGTGTACCTGCTGGCGGTGGGGTCGCTTTTGCCTGAAGTCCTGCGGGCGGCGGAACTGCTTGAGCAAAAAGGAATCCATGCGGGCGTGGCCAGCATGCCCACGGTCAAGCCCCTGGATACGGCATTTCTGGCCCGACTGGCCGAGACCGTCCCGCTTGTGGCCGTGGTGGAGGAGCATGGTCCCTTTGGTGGAGCCTTCGAGGCCGTGGCGGCATTTTTCGCGTCCCGGGGGGGACGAATGCCGCGACTGGCGCGCTTTGGCACACCGGATACTTTCTTGTGCGCCGCCGGTGGACAACAATGGTACCGGCAGCGCCTAGGCCTGGACGCGGCGGGAATGGCCACGCATTTACTGACGATTATGGGAGAACCTTTGTGATCCTGGGCGTCGACCTGGACAACACCCTGTGCTGCTATGACGGGGTATTTTACGCGGCGGCGGTCGCTTCAGGACTTATTTCGCCGCAAACCCCTCCGGACAAGCGCGCGGTGCGTGAGGCTCTCCTGGCAGCCGACCGGGAAGAGGATTGGACCCGGTTACAGGGTGAGGTCTATGGTCCCGGCATGGCACAGGCCAAACCCTTTCCCGGGGCGAAGGACTGCCTGGCGGCACTTACGGCCCAGGGCGTCTCCGTACACGTGGTCAGCCACCGCACCAGGCACCCGCATCGCGGCCCCCAATATGATTTGCATGCGGCAGCGCTGCGTTGGCTTGAAGTCAACGGATTTTTTGATCCGGCGGTACTTTCGCGCGAGGCGGTGTTTCTGGAAACGTCGGCCGCCGACAAGGTGGCCCGCATCGCGGCGCTGGGTTGCAGCCACTTTATTGACGACCTTCCCCGCATATTTACGCATCCGGGCTTCCCGCAAGGCGTGGTGCGCATTCTGCTTGGTGAGGTCGCGGGGGATGATTGGCGTCGATTTTCTTCGTGGTGGGATATGGCTCTTTTTTTGCAAGGAGAACTGTCATGATCTCTGACGAATACAGTCCCTATAAGATCGTCCACCACCAGGACCGCCTGGACATGTTACGCCAGGGCCGGCAGCCGCCCCCATTGCAGATGCACCTGGAACTGACGTCCCATTGCAACCAGAACTGCATCTATTGCTGCTTTCGCAGCCAGGCACATGGCTTCCATACCGCGCCTCTCAACGTGACCGTCCCTACGGCCAAAATTCTCGAGACGCTGGCCAGCGCCCGCGATCTGGGTGTCAAGGCCCTCCAGCTCGCCGGTCCCGGTGAGCCGACCTTGCATCAGGATTTTCGCACCATCATCACCACGGCAAAGGAATACGGCCTGGAGATCGGACTGATCACCAACGGCAGCATGTTGCGTCGCCATAGCGACATTCTCTCCGACATTGCCTGGGTGCGGGTCAGCATGGATGCCGCCAACGCCGCTGCACACGCAAAGATACATTCCTGTGGCGAACACGTATTTGGAGAGATCGTCGCCGGCATCCAGGAGTTGGTGGCCCGCAAGGGTCCCGCCATCGTAGGGGTTGCCTGGTTGGTCCTCCAGGAAAACGTCGACAGTGTCTACGAGGGGTGCCGTTTCTACCGCCAGCTTGGCGTCAACAACATTCGCTATTCATCGCTGGTCGCTGACGTGGACGACCCGAGCTATCGGGAACTCTGCCGCCAAGGCCATGCCCAGGCCAAACAGGGGAAGACGGATTTCGAAACCGAAGACTTTTTGGTCTTCAATTCCATCGAGACCAGGGCCAACATGATTCAGGAAGCCTTGCTCGACGAATTTTGTCCCTTCAAAGAGCTGTCCTGCCACGTGGCCGTGGATCAAAATGTCTACATGTGCTGCACCAATGCCTACAGCGCGGCTGGAAAAGTCGGCACCATTCAGGACAAAACCTTTGCCCAGTTGTGGAACAGCCCGGAGAAACAGCGTCTTTTCTCCCGTCATTCCCCAAGACGCATGTGCCCGTCATCCTGTTGGTTCAAGGAAAAAAACGCCTTCATCAACTATTGCCTAAAATCCAATCCCCAGCACGTAAATTTTATCGGGTGACGCAAGGAGTTTTCCATGCCCTACAAAGATTTTCTGACCGATTTGCATACCAGCACCAAGCGTGATTACCTGAAGCGCATGACTGAATATCCCAAAGCGGAGTCCATTACCGTGGCCAAGCGGTTTGACAAGGACTTTTGGGACGGCGATCGGCGTTTTGGCTATGGCGGCTACCGCTATGACGGCCGCTGGCGATCCGTGGCGGAAAATATTGCTGCTTACTACGGGCTCAAGGCGGGGAGCCGGGTGCTCGACGTCGGCTGCGGCAAGGCGTTTTTGCTCTATGAGCTGACCCAGGCCGTGCCCGGACTGGACGTGGCCGGAATCGATATATCTCAGTACGCCTTGGACACGGCCAAGGAAGAAATCCGGGATTGCCTCCAGGTGGCCGACGCCAACAGCCTGCCGTTTGAGGATAACAGCTTCGATCTCGTGATTTCCCTTAACACCTTGCACAACCTCTTCTGTCCCGATCTGTATAAGGCGTTAAAGGAAATGGAGCGCGTTAGCCGCAAGGACAAATACCTGGTGGTCGAGTCCTACCGCAATGAGCAGGAAAAAGTGAATCTCATGTGCTGGGTGCTGACCGGAGAGTGCTTTTTCGCGCCGCACGAATGGGAGTGGTGGATGCAGCTGACGGGCTATACCGGCGACTACTCGTTTATTTATTTTGAATAAAAGGAGCGGCTGGGCTATGTCAGGAATCGTTCTTCCTTCCTTCCCGCCGTACTTCATGCTGGAGACAACACGGCTTTGCAACGCCAAGTGCGTGCACTGTCCCAACAAAGGCATCGAAAAAACGACGCCGTTTTTAAGCGACGCCCTTTTCGAAAAAATCGCCATGGAACTTGGGCATCACAGCCAGGAAATCACCCAGGTGGCGATTTTTATAAACGGTGAACCGTTGTTGGACAAAAAATTACCGGAGCGCATCCAACGGCTCAAGGAGCTTGGCGTGCCCCGGGTGATCTTTAGCACCAACGGCTCTCTGCTGGACGAGACCGCGGCCCGCCGCATCCTCGAAGCCGGTCTTGACGATCTCGACATCACCCTCAACAGTATGGACGCGGCCAAATATGAGGCCATCCGTGTGGGACTCAAGCATGCGGTGGTGGTGGCCAATATCCACAACTTCCTGCGCCTGCGCGACGCCATTCGTCCCACATGTACGGTCCGTGTGCGCACCGAGGCCCACCCGCTCCTGACCAAGGAAGACATCGATACCTGGTTGGCCTACTGGCGGCGTCATGTGGGTCCAAACGACAGCGTCTACGCTAAAAAAATGCACAACTGGGGCAATCAAATGCCTGAGGCGGTGGAATCTTCCAGCCAGACCAGCGCGCCCTGCCCCATTCTCTGGAGCACGTTTAACATCAGCACCAATGGCGACGTCGGTATTTGCTGCCTGGACTACCGCCCCAACCATCTGCTTGGCAATGTGGGCGAAAACACCATCGAAGAGATCTGGCACGGCGAGGCCTACGCCGCGATACGGGAAAAACACGCCATCGGCCGCCGGGACGCCGTGCCCATGTGCCGCAACTGCTCCATTTGGGATGATGATCAAAAGATTTTTTAGCGCCTCGCGCAGCGCGTAGGCGCCACCGGACACAGGTGGCGGGACATGTCATGACGCTTGACCGGGCATATATTATTGGCGGCGACAGCCAGATCGGGCGGGCGATTGGCGCAGCGTTGCGGGCGTGCGAGGTTCCCTGTCGCGTCACGACCCGACGCGAGCGGCCCCTTCAAGAGGGGGAGGATTTCCTCGATCTGGCCGCGGAGACCTTCGCGTGGCAGCCACGCGAACAGGGGGGACCGGACGCGGTCGCGTTTGTCTGTGCCGGCGCGACCTCTCTGGAATTTTGCCGGACCAACCCCGAAGCCTCCCGCCGCATCAACGTGGACCAAACCATGATCCTGGTCCGGACACTGGCGGCCTCAGGCTATCGTCCTATCCTTTTTTCCACCAACATGGTCTTTGACGGCACCGCGGTCCTGCCGACCCCTCAAACCCCCACTTGTCCTCTGTCGGAATACGGGCGGCAAAAACGCGATGTGGAACGGCTTGTCCAGGATCAGATTCCCGGGGCGCTTATCCTCCGGCTTGGCAAGGTCCTTCTCCCGGACATGCCGCTTTTTGTCCGCTGGCTGGAGCAATGGCGCCGGGGAGAGCTCGTGCGGGCCTTTGAGGACCTCTTTCTCGCGCCGTTACCGCTTGCGGCCCTCCTGGATGTCACGCTCAGGCTGGCGGCGAAAGGCGTGGCGGGGGTTTGGCACCTGTGTCCCGCCGAACAATGTTCCTATGTGGACGCGGCCCGGTGGCTGGCCGCGCGCGCCGGATGCGACATGGCCCTGGTGGAGCCGGACACGGCGGCCCGGGCGGGCATCGTACCCGAACATCGGCCACGATACGTAGCCCTGGACAGCGCAGCGACCGAAGCCTTCTGCGGCCTGCGTCTTCCCACTCCACAGGAGGCCCTAGGAACAATACGCTGTGACCACCGCTGACACTCCCGCAGGTGGCTGCCTGCTTTGTGGCACGCAGCTCCTGACGCCCATCGCCCCGGACCTCCGCCTTGCTTGCGTAAGTTCGGATGCCTTTCCCTTGGCGCAACAAGCCGCTTTCGCCGTTTGCCCCGTCTGCGGCATGATCCAAAAGGTGCGCGACGACGCCTGGAACACCGCGGTGGCCGCCATCTACGCCAACTACAAAGTCTATCCCCTGGAGACCGTCCAGACCCACCTGATGTTTTCCAACACCGGGGCCGCGAAGCCGCGATCCCTGATCCTGGCCGAACAGTTAGCCCAGGCCGTTTCATTGCCACAACGGGGGCGCTTGCTGGATATTGGCTGCGGCAACGGCGATTTTTTGCATTCCTTCAAGCAGGTACGTCCGGAATGGGAAGTCTGTGGCTTCGAACGCTCCGAGGCCAGCAGGGCCGCGCTGGAAGCGCACCTGCCCGGCGTTCGCTTTTACAGCGGCAGCCTGGATGCCATTGCGGATCGGTTCGACTGCCTGACCTTGAACTACGTCATCGAGCACCTTTTCGAGCCTGTGGCTATGCTGCGCCAGATGCAAGGGCTGCTCTCGCCCGGAGGCGGGATCTTCGTCCAGACGACTTCCTTCCAGCGCAATCCCTTTGATCTGGTCATCATGGACCATTGCGCCCACTTCACCCCGGAAACCGTGGCCCAGGCCGGAGTGCGCGCGGGGTTGCGCCTGACGGCCTCCAGCAACGGCTGGCTGGAAAAAGAAATCGGTTGGTATGCCCAGCCGGCCGAGACGCCTCTCGCCGCCGGCCCCGATCCTTTGGCCGCGAGAGCCGCCCAAGACTGCGAACGAATGGTGCGCTGGCTGAAAAAATTTCCTGAAACCGTACGCCAAGCCGCCGCCGGCCGGCCCCTTGGCATCTTTGGCACCGCCATTGCCGGGACTTGGCTGGCGGGAGTGATGCCGGGCGAGGTGGCCTTTTTTGTGGACGAAGATCCTCAACGCCAGGGGCAACGGCACCTCGGGCTGCCCATTCTGGCCCCGCAGGATACGCCGACCGCCGCCGCCGTGGTGCTGGCCTTTCCCGCCGGCATCGCCGCGGCAATCGCCGCGCGCCTTGAAAAAAATGGATTCGATTTTGCGAAAATATTGCCTCCAGCCTTTGAAGAGCCCCCACTCGGGGGAAAAAAGCGATGGAATGCCCGCATAAAAAATACAAATGAGCCCCGCCATGAAAACAAACATTGACGGACGACAGATCGTCGCAGAGGTTGCAGCCTCCCGGAAGGATAAAAAAGTCTGTTTCGTGTCCGGGTATTTCAACATCATGCATCCCGGGCACCTGCGCCTCCTCAGCTTTGCCGCCGATCTGGCGGATATTCTTGTCGTCGGGTTGTATAAAAACCTGCGGGCCACGGACGCTGGATTCACGGAAGAGCAACGATTATCCGTGATGCAAGCCCTTCGTTTCGTGGACTATTGTTTCGTGCTTGAAGACAGCCTGGAAGTTTTTTTACGGGAGCTTAAGCCCGACATCGTTGTCAAAGGAAAGGAATTCGAGGACGAGGACAACATCGAGGCCTCAATCCTGCAAGAATACGGCGGAACACTGCTTTTTTCCTCCGGCAACACCGGCGTAAGCGCTTCCGACCTTTTGGCCGAGACGCCTTTACTGAGCCAACCGCTTTATTACCCGCCGGATTTCCTTGAACGTCATAAATTTGATCTTTCGGAAATCCAACCGCTCATGCAGGCGTTTCGATCATTGCGCGTGTGCGTGATCGGCGATGTCATCGTGGACGAATATGTCATGTGCGACCCGCTTGGGATGTCCCAGGAAGATCCAACTTTGGTGGTCAGGCCCGACCAGTCCCACAAGTTTCTGGGTGGGGCGGGCATCGTCGCGGCGCATTTGGCCGGTCTGGGCGCCAAAGTGAATTTTCTGACTGTCACGGGGAATGACGCCAACGGTACCTTTGTTCGCGAAAAATTGCGCGACTATGGCGTCAGGCCTCATATCTGCGTGGATGATTCCCGGCCGACGACACACAAACAGCGCATACAATGCCTGGGCAAAAATCTGCTGCGTATCAGCCATCTCCGGCAGCATGCTATCCGGCGCGAGTTGATCCGCTCTCTTAGCCTCGAGTTCATGGACATCATTGGGGCTATCGACCTCGTCGTGTTTTCGGACTTCAATTACGGCTGCCTCCCCCAACAGTTCGTTGACAGATTATTGGCGCATACCATGCAGCGCGGCATCAGCTATGTCGCGGACAGCCAATCTTCCTCCCAGGTCGGCGACGTATCTCGCTTTCGTGGCGCGACCATGCTTACTCCAACGGAACGCGAGGCCCGCTTGGCCACCAATGACTTCGAATCGGGCTTGGTGGTCATGGCCGAAAAACTCCGGCGCAAGGCCCAAGCCGACCATATAGCCATGACCCTTGGTTCCGCGGGCGTATTATTGCACTCGGGCGTGGTGGGCGGCAGTTTCCTGACGGATAGCATCCCTGCCATGTGTACCGCACCCAAGGACCCCGCCGGAGCCGGAGATTCCTTCCTGGCCGCCACAGCCTTGGCCCTGCGCAGTGGCAGCGACATCTGGAAAGGAGCTTTTCTCGGTTCTCTTGCCGCCGCCATTCAGGTGGGACGCATCGGCAATATCCCGCTGACGCAGGAAGAAATTATCGCGGCGGTGGCTGGGGCGCGTCCCGCCCTCTAGCCGGAACCCGTTTATAAGAAGGCCTCATGTCCGCCAGCGCATCGCAGGCACTATGCCAAGAAGTTTTCACCCCGCTTCAGGCCAGCCAACGTCTCCAAGCCAGGGCCATGGCGGCACGTATTGGCCACTCTGACAAGTTACCCCCGGTTCTCTTGGAAGATCGGCGCCCCTGCCCCCATGCCTCTTTGGCCCGGTCAACGCCAAAACGCATTCATTGAGAGGAGGTCCGTTATGGGTCAGCTCTATTCAAGCATGAAAATATTCCATTTTAAAGACAAGATCGACAGCACGCCCGCGCAACAGCCCATCCAGGCACCGATTCACCTGCGCATCAAGCCAACAAACTTCTGCAACCACAACTGCCGCTACTGCGCCTACCGCATGGATTCCCTGCAGCTCGGCAAGGACATGCGCATCCGAGACAGCATTCCTCATGATAAAATGCGAGAAATCGTCACGGATATTATCGATATGGGTGTCAAGGCCGTCACTTTCAGCGGCGGCGGCGAACCCTTTTGTTATCCTTACCTGCTGGAAACCGTAAAACGACTCCATGAAAACGGCGTCAAATTCGCTTCCCTGTCCAACGGCGCCCTTCTTACCGGCGAAATTGCGGAATTTTTCGCGGCCAACGGACATTGGCTGCGTGTGTCCATGGATGGCTGGAGTGACGACAGCTACACCGAGCTTCGCGGCGTCAAAAGCGGTGAATTCACCAAGATTATGGGAAACCTGGAGCATTTCGTCCGGTACAACGGCTTCTGCAGGTTGGGCGTGAGCTTCATCATAAACGCCATCAACCACAGCCATGTCCCTGAAATTCTGGAACAGCTCCGGGATCGTGGCGTGCGCAGCGTCAAGGTGACCGCCTGCGTGGTCTCCAACCAGGCCGAGGAAAACCGCGCCTATCATGCGCCGTTCTGCCAGGCCACTGTGGACGCCATCCATGAGGCGACGGCGAGGCTCGCCGGACCGGATTTTGAGATCTTCAACGACTACCCCAATCACGACACCCTGTTTCAAAAAAAGTACACGTGGTGCCCTTACCAGCAGATCCTCGCCGTGGTCGCCGCGGATCTCGGCGTCTACTCCTGCCAGGACAAAGCCTACAACTTGGAAAACGGCCTTCTTGGCAGCCTGCGGGAACAGTCACTTAAGGAATTCTGGTTCAAGGATAAAAAAGCCTTTTTCCGCATAAATCCAAGCCGGGATTGCCAGCACCACTGCACCGCCAACGCCAAGAATCTCGCCATCCACGATTATCTCAGTGTGGATCGGGACCATCTGGAATTCGTTTGATTTTCGGCCGGAATCGCGGAAAACGCATCCCTCTGCCGTCCACGGAATTTTGAAAGGACACGCGTCATATGAAATCTGCGATCATCATCGGTGGAGGATTCGCTGGCTGCGCCTGGGCGCTGCAACTCGGGCGCAAAGGGTTTGACGTGACCCTTATCGAGCGTCTTGGCTGGCTCGGCGGCGGGTGCAAGACGTTTTTTGAAGGCGGACATCCCTACACCTACGGTCCCCGCCCATTAAGCGGTTTTCCCGCCGGAGTGACAGACTTGTTGGAAGAGTTCACTCCGCTACGCTATTTCCGGCACCAGCTGCGTACCTACGTGGCCCGCGATGATGCTTTCTATACGTTCCCCCCCCATGCTGACGACATCAAGACAATGCCGGATCACGATAGAATTACCCGGGAGTTGGCCGCTGTGCCGGTCCCGCCGCCCCCTCCGGCCAACCTTGAAGAAAGCTGGTTGACCACCGTCGGCCCGACGCTCTACGGAAAATTCGTCAAGGACTATTCACGCAAGATGTGGCAGGTGGAATCCAACACCGCCATAGACGGCCCGTTTCACATGCTCACCCGGCCCAGGATTAAAACCGGGTCCCGCGATTACGTGGACTTCGAGCTTGCCTACCCGAAAAAAAACACTGGCTGGGATGATTTCTTCGCCGGTGCAGCCGCTGCCCCCAACGTCACCGTGCGTCTCAACACCACCGCTGAGGCCTATGACATCGAAAAACCCGCTGTCCTCGTGGACGGACAATGGCTGCATGCGGACTTTCTTGTCAGCAGTATATCGGCAGATGATCTTCTAGGACAATGCTACGGCCCATTGCCTTATATGGGACGTGATTTCATGAATCTCGTTCTTCCTATTGAACAGCTTCTACCAGAACACGTAAATTTTCTCCACTATGCGAACGATGAACCATATACCCGTATTACTGAATATAAAAAACTCACCGGGCATGTGTCGCCAAATACATTGCTTGGCCTGGAGTTTCCGTCTCGAAAAAATCGTCTCTATCCATATTTCACAAAGCAGGCTTTGGAGTTGGCGCAAAAATATTTTGACGCACTCCCCGAGCACATCATCCGCGTCGGGCGCATGGGGCTCTATAAATATCTCGGCATACACGATATTGTCGCCCATGCCCTGGAGACAGTGGCGCAGTTGTAGTGTTTTCCCAGCAATCGAGTCGCGATGGTGAGTCGCTCGCTCAAAACCCGATCCCTGCCAGCTTGTGGCGGGCACGGAGAAACTGCACGGATCTGTCTTTCATGAATGATTCGCTCCAGAAGACATTTTCCAACCTTTGCCGGCATCCCCTTGTCGCGCTTGAACCCTTGAAAGGGGGACGGAACAGCCGTGTCTGGCTGCTGCGGGGCAACGGCCAAAACTGGGTGGGCAAGCAGTACTTTTGCCACCCCAATGACCACCGCGATCGCTTGGGCACCGAATTCGGCGCATTGCGCTTTCTGCGCGCCCACGCCATGGTCCAAGTGCCGGAAGCCATCGCCTATGACCGGGCAGCGGGGATGGCCGTTTACAGTTTTCTGCCTGGCCAAGCGCCGCTTCCGGGGGATCCGGAGCACGCCCGGGCCATGGGTGCGTTTGCAAAACGACTTTGGGACCTACGCGGAGCAGTGACCCCGGCGGACGGCATCGGGTTCGCCTCGGAAGCCTGCCTATGCGCTGAAGAGATCGTCAAACAGGTGCGGGAACGCTTTGCGCGGCTTTGTGCCTGCGATCCGCAAACGCCCTTGGCGGCCGAGGTCATCGCGTTTGTCGAAGGACGACTGGCGCCGGCCCTGGAACAGTGGAAAACGATGGCCGTTGAACGACTGGGCACCCTCGGTCACCAGTTGCCCCAAAGATTTTGGACGTTGAGCCCCTCGGATTTCGGCCTGCACAACACCCTTGCCCCCGCCTCCGGTCCCTTGCAATTTTTGGATTTCGAGTATTTCGGTTGGGACGACCCGGCAAAACTTTTAAGCGATGCGCTGTTGCATTGCGGCCTCCCCCTTTCCCCGGACCAAAAGCGCATCGTGGTCAAGGAATTCAAGGCTATCTTTAGCGACGCGGGGAATTTCGCGGCCCGGGTACGGGCCTATCTGCCGCTTCTCGGACTGAAGTGGTGTTGTATTTTGTGCAACGAGTTCGTCCGGGGCGACATGTTGCGGCGTCGTTTCGTGGATACGGGGATGGACGTCCGCCAAACCAGAGCGCGCCAGTTAGCAAAAGCCCAGCAGATGTTGGACCAGGATATTGCCGCAGCCATCGCGGTCGTTGACGCGACATTCTAACGGAAAAAGCAAAGAGGAACGACAGCATGGACGCACAAGATATATGTCTTGTTTGTGGGCAAGGGGCGTTGGAAAAAATTGATTCCGTCAATTTGGGCTGTATAAGTTCCGATTTGCGAATACTCGATGTACCGAGTAGCGCCTTATATTGTCATACCTGTGGCCACCTGCAAAAAAATATCGACGAAACGTTTCGGGAAAATGTTCTTGGTATATACTCCAACGGCTACGTTCTCCCGGGAGGACAAATCGACGTCTGCAATGGCACGGTCATGTCCCGTGGAGCTGCGGTCGCCACAAGTATCCGGAATTCATTGCACCTCCCTGAACACGGGACCATGCTGGATTTTGGCTGTGGACACGGTTTCTTTCTGCGCGACTTCCACGGTGTCTTCCAAAAATGGGCGCTTTACGGCTACGATATCACCACCGACAAAGTGGACGAGCTTTCCGCCATCGCAGGAGTAAACGGCATTTTTACAGATGGCATAGATGCCGTAGACCAGCGTTTCGACTTGATCACGCTTAACCATGTACTGGAACATCTGATCGAGCCGGTGGCGGTGCTGCGGGCTCTACGCGGGCTGTTACGCCCCGGCGGCAGGATCATCGTACGGGTCCCGTCTTATCTGGAGCTGTATTCCGAATTCGTGATAGGTGATCATGTTTCACTCTATACGACCCGGACGCTAGAAACGGCCGTAGCCCTGGCCGGCTTGGTTCCCGACGCGCCGTTGCAGGCCGTTTCCGGCCGGGAACTGGCCATGGTGCTTGCCGCCGGCAACCCGAAAACGGACATCGTGCCGGATACCGCCAACCTGGCCCGTGGCAAGGCAATTCTGGCCTGGCTGAAAACCCAGCGTGATCTTGTGGTTGGTGAACTCGCCGGGCATCCTCCATTCGGTCTGTATGGTGTGTCCGGCATGGGGGGTTGGCTTGGCTCGCTGGCTCCGGACAAGGTCGATTTTTTCGTGGACGACAACCCTGCCATGAACGGAATGCGGCTTTATGGCATTGAGATCGTGTCGCCAGACCGCATCCCGCAAGGGGCGACCATTTTCGTGGCCTTCAAACGGGAAATTGCCGCGGCCATCCACGACCGCGTCCAGGCATCGACGCCGACGGTACGCTATGTTTATCCGGAAACACTCACCTTGCCTGGCTAGGGAATTTCCCCAGGTCTAGCGGACTTCGAACTGTCTGATCGGAAATTATCGCAACGGGATGCAACAAGCGAATCGCGACGAAGAATACGGTCAGGAAATGCCACTCTCCCAAACAGCAGGGGACTCCAGCCAAGCGGAATGGCATAGTGGTTTTTATGGAGCAATTGGGGCACGCCATGAGACCCGACAAAGCGTTGCGTCTTTAACAGAAGGCCGGGTTGCAGGTGTCTCGAAAGTTCTCCGAAAAATTCCCCTGCGGGTCATTGTCTACGGCGAGGACTCGCTTATTGGGTTTACCCCTACAATAGAAGACCTGGGGCGCAATAAAGCCTGCTGTAGGTGTTTTTTTGCAGTAAACTCAGAAATGCTGGCAAAGCGCCCCAGACAACCTCAAAAGCAACAGAAGGGAGCAAACATGGAATGGAAGACAGTTAGAAAATTTGTAGAAGAAGCGACACGTCCTTTTTTAAGCCACATCGTAATAGATAGTAAGCATATTACGTATTGCCAAGACAGTTTAATCACGGAACATGGCACGGACTGGATGGAGGAACCTCGGTTCAAAGCTGCATATGAGGCAGGACATGCAACCGGTCATAAGTTCGGAGAAATGCGTTGCGAGTGGCGCGTAAAAGTACTCTTATGGGCCGCAACTCACGCAATGCATCTTGATGGAGATTTTGTAGAATGTGGAGTTAATACAGGTGTTTTTTCTCGGGCGGTCATGGAATATACGGATTTTTCAAATACCAATAAAAAATTCTATCTCCTTGACACATATGATGGCATACCACTGCAGGACGTCTCCGATGACGTTCGTGAAGCTACGCGCGAGTATAACAAAACACATCATCCTGAGTGCTATGAACTTGCTAAAAAGAATTTTAGCCAATTCAAAAATGCTTTACTTATACGGGGACGTGTTCCAGAAACTCTTGATCAAATCCAATCCGACCGCATTGCATATGCGTCAATCGATATGAACGTGGCCTCTACAGAAATTGCGGCAGGTGAATATCTCTGGCCGCGACTTGTTTCGGGCGCCATGATCGTTTTGGATGACTACAACTACGCTTGGTGGACAGGAGAGCAACGCAATGCGTGGAATAACTTTGCCGATCGTCATGGCGTTCAAATTCTGCCCCTGCCGACCGGCCAAGGACTTCTGGTTAAACCATAGCCTGAATCCATAAGCAGCATCGATTCAACTTGCTTTGAAGGTGCAGTTTGTTGTTGAAAAGGTAATAGAGTCGATCCTGAAAAACGTGTTTTCGGCGCTATCCGACGGGTTGTGTGGGGAGATCATCTCTTGTCTCGCCACGTAGCCACAACAGGATGAGGACAAAACAATGCGCCATCTTGCGCATCCACTTCCTGAAGTTGAAAGCTGCGGCGGCCATGAGCAGGTTGGCGTCACCGAGCACTCCTGTCAGGAAATTCCTCGCCATGCGGTGATCCTGTTTGACATGCCCGATCACGGGTTCGATTCCGGCGCGTCTGCGGAAACGCAGCCGAGCCTTGCGGCGTTGGGAAGGCGTATCGTTTTTCTTTGGACGACTTGGTGTCACAATTTCCGTGTCGCCCACCCGAGTTCGACCTCGATAGCCCCGGCCACATATGGCCACCTCGCCCAGGCTGGAGGTACCCCCCCCGGCCTGGACGACTCCAGAATTTACACCACATCCGTGGACTCTACCGCTTCGCTTCCGCTGGGCCATGTGAGGACTGTCGGAAGTAAGGGCCGCGCGCATCCACGATACCCATGGGAGCCACGATGTTCAGAAGGACGGAGGTTTCTTAATCCATGATTAAAACTCCAGAGTGAAGGTCATTGCGTCGCAAAATTTGCAAACAGACCCTTCATTGTCTGGTTCAGTGCCCCTGTCGTTGAGCACGATGTCTGTGGAGGCACCGATAGACATGGGAAAGGGCAAGTTCCAAGCTAGCGTTTCGATTCGACCATAGCTATAATATTCGGCCTGAAAAGGGCGCTCATTTTCGCCCTGAACGCCTACACCTGTGCTGTGTGCTAACTATTTGAACAAAATTGGTATGTTACGGAAAATATCTAGAGAGGGTGTGCGCGGGCACCTAAATTCAGACGAATCAAAAAGGATCTGGATCCATGACTGCCATTTCGCCTCCTGATATACAGCTAACCCGAGAGCTTTTCACCCTGCCCCGAGAGAAATCTTTAGGCATCGTGGCATCCTCCCTTGTGGGAGGCTGTTCCCAGACCGACCTGCTGTTTTTGATACGCACTTTGCTTGTTCTGGGGGCCACGGAGCAGGCTAAATCCCTATTCTCCCGCCTTGATCATAACCTCCTGGATCAGGCGGGCCAGCGTCCCCTTCTCCAGGCCGTATCGGTACGCTTAGGTCAGCCCACGGCCTGGGACAATCTCCCCCCTGCCAATGACGACTACCGCTGGATCAGATTCCTTGCTAAAAAAGGCGTGGACATCAGCTATCCTACCGAACCTTCGGTCCGAGGCCTACTTTTCCAACCAGACGTCCCCCCACAGGTTCTCCTTGAAGACCGTTGCCCGTGCTGCCACAATCAGTGTCTGTTTGGTCCGGAAAAATCCCAAGAACTTCACTCTGGCTCCGGGGAATGGCTGTGTCCCCATTGCCTAGCACAACGTATCTGGGAAAAAACCACCGTGCGCCGCTGCCTTTGGATTTGGTACAAAGCCTACCTCTCCGGCTTGCCACGCCAGGAAGGCGAACTCACCGAGACGGGATGTCAAGAAGCCATTTTGGCCG
Source organism: Solidesulfovibrio fructosivorans JJ] (assembly GCF_000179555.1). Lineage (NCBI taxonomy): Bacteria > Pseudomonadati > Thermodesulfobacteriota > Desulfovibrionia > Desulfovibrionales > Desulfovibrionaceae > Solidesulfovibrio > Solidesulfovibrio fructosivorans. Next base: position 76,824 of record NZ_AECZ01000015.1, on the reverse strand, counting down.
CTTTGGCCCTGCAACCATTGGCCCCCGTTCGTTTCGGAAGCCTTTGTCCTGCCGCTATCGGCCATGCAATTATGAATCCGTCGATGTACTTTTTCTCGCTGCAGCAAGGGCAAGAACCCATCAGCTTGGATATTATTGGCATCCCTCCCAGTATGACCCGTCTAAACAGCCAACTCACCACCATGTGGGCGCGTCATATTGATTTCTCTCGTGATGGAGAACGATTGGCTCATAAGGTGGTCGGTTCTCCGCTTATGATAGAAAGTTTGGCGTCCTACGATATCACGCGTGATCCTGGCCTGTTTAATGCTCCTCCGTCGCTTGTATTTACTCTGACCGAGGAACGTCAAGCTCGGGAGGAGCTAGAACGAATGGGCGTGCCGCACGGCGCCCCTTTTGTTTGCCTTCTCGTTCGCGATTCTGCTTACGACCAAATTAAATATGCGGGTAATCCTACATTTCCTCCTGGGTGTGGGGAGGAGAGGTATGCCGATATCGACTCCTATGAAGAGGCTTGCTTATTTTTGGCTGAATTGGGGTACTACGTCATTCGAACCGGGTTTCATGTCGCAAAACCACTTAAGTGGGCATCAAAACGAATTATTGATTATAGCACGAAATATCGTTCTGAATTGATGGATCTCTGGCTGCCGGCCCGTTGTTTCTTCCTATTTGCCAATGTTGGCGGCATAGGCGCTATGGCCTCGATATATCGCCGGCCCATGCTCTTTACGAATCATATTTTTCATTATAGACCGCCGGTGTATTCGAATACACTCGTGCTTTTTAAGCACTTGCGAAGAAAAAACAGTCGGAGATACAAGGATCTGGATTATATACTGGATCATGTCGACGATAGGCTCTATAATTCTAATCCAGATGCAGTTAAATGGTACAGTACCATGGAATGGGTAGATAACTCGCCTCAGGAACTCAAAGACGCCGCTATGGAGATGCTTTCCCTGATAGATGGCACATGGGAGCAAAAATACGCCAGCCTTACCGAGCAGGCTTCTTTCTGGAAAATGCTTGAAGAACGGTATCCTGGACGCGGTTTCCTCGGCGTCCAGACGAAGATTTCAACAAACTACTTGCGCATGTATCTACACTGATCCCTGAAAACTGAAGCCACGAATACAACATGCGAAAACAGGTCAGAAGGAGTGGCTGGCATGGACGAGAAATCGCCAAATAGTATGCACCTGCGGGATTTCGAAAAAAGGGCAGCGGCCGCATACGGCTTTTGACGGTCGTCGTCCCATAGACACCCTAGGAAGGCCACGCGGCCTCCAAGACGGCATGAGCACGAACCTGACCACGCCGCCAACCTGTCCAACCAATCGGGACCACCTCAAGGGCTTTGCCAAACCTGAAAAGAAAGGGTCGAATGCGGCCTGAAGAGAAATCCATTACGTGCCGTCAGCCGTTTTGGTCGAACAGAGCACGGATTTATGGAACATTTTTTGCTAGCAACTTGGTGTAGCAGATCCGGAATCGCTTCAGGCGTCCGGCAGTCGGCGTAAAGCCTCCCGCGCCGCCATATTCCGCAGTCGTTCCCCAAGGAGCCAGCACGCATGAAACCAACCCAGGCCGCAAGCGGGTCCATCCCGGCCATCCTTCTGGCGGCCGGACTCGGAACACGCCTGCGCCCTATAACCAACACCATCCCCAAATGTTTGGTCCCCATTCACGGCCGCCCTTTATTGGATATTTGGCTGGAAATGCTCATTCATGCCGGGCTTGAGCCCATTTATGTCAATATCCATCACCATGCGCAGGCTGTGAAAGAGTATCTCACCGCCTCGCCATGGCGCGATGCTGTCCACTTGAGCCCGGAACCCGCCCTGCTTGGCACCGGGGGCACACTCCTTGCCCACCGGCGGCAATTGGACGGGGGCACTTTTTTTGTGGCCCATGCCGACAACCTGAGCCGGTTCGACGTGGCAGCCTTTTTGCGCGCCCACAAACGGCGTCCCCCGGAATGCGTGCTGACCATGATGACTTTCGAGACCGACCAGCCCAGCCAGTGCGGCATCGTGGAGCTGGATCAACGCGGTGTGGTGACCACGTTTTTCGAAAAATGTGCGCACCCCCCAGGAAACAAGGCAAACGGGGCGGTTTTTGCCATGGAACCGGTGATCTTCGACATGTTCGACACACGCCCCGGCTCCCTGCCGGAGATAAGTCTCGATCTCTTGCCGTACTGCTTGGGGCGCATCGCCACATTTCATAATGATGTCTACCATAGGGACATTGGCACACCCGAAAGCTATGCCTGTGCCCTGCAAGAATACCGCTAACACTGGCGTGAAAGGATCGCTCCATGGATGACTCCCACAAGCGTTGGCAAGCCGTTCGGGAAATAGCTCTGGATATCCCAGCCGTCCAACTGGGGCCCTACATCAGTCAGAGCCTGCTCAAGGATCCCAAGCACCTCCTTTTTTCTCTGTCGCGCTACAAGTCCGCCGCGCGCCTTCTCCCCATCGACAGATCCGCCAGGGTATTGGAACTGGGATGCAGCGAAGGTCTGGGCACGCTCCTCCTCGCGCAGCATGCCGCTTCGGTCCTCGGAGTGGATTTCGATGCCAAAGCCATTGCCCAGGCACAGGCTTTCCAGCGGTCGCCTTTCGCGCCCACATTTCAGTGCGCTGACTTTATAGGGAAAAATTTCGGCGTATTTGACGCCGTTATATCCATGGACGTGATCGAACATATCGAAAAAAGGCACGAACACGCCTATATGGAAACCATTGTCGACAACATGGATAGCACAGGGATGTGTATCGTTGGCACGCCAAACATTACAGCTTCTCCCTATGCCTCTCCTGCCAGTGCTCTGGGGCATGTCAACCTTTTTTCCGCCGAACGACTTTATGATTTATTGCATCAGTATTTTCATAATGTCATTGTGTTTGGCATGAACGATGAAGTGCTGCACACGGGATTTTATGCCATGTGCCACTACATTATTGTTGCCGGATTTCATAAAAAGTAAATAAACAACTCGATATTATCATTGCATATAGCTGCGGACGACTGCCATTTGGATATCCCACATACTCATCGAGAAAGGATTGAACTTGAACTCTCCGCTGTTACAGCTGCTGCAAGCAGCCGCATCGGGTTCAATGGAAACGATCATCGCGGCCGTAAACAACTTTTTCGCATCGCAACCGGATATGGCCAAGCTGTCGCAGACCATGGCGGAGCTTTCACCTTACGCACCCAAGGCCTCGCCACAACAAGGGCTTCCCGCGCAACAACTCGCCATCTTGTGGGAAATCTTCGCCCAATGGCTCGCCAAGACGCCCGACATCCCCCACCTGGCTCGATGTCTGGCCTTTTGCGACGCCTCTCGAACCCGCCGGGAGGCCTATCTTGCCTATGCCCGGGCGCTGGAGGGTAAATATATCCCCGTGCCCCCGCTCGTACGCGCTCCCCGGGCCCCCGGGGAACGCCCCCTTCGCGTCAGCTTCATCACGGATTACGTGAGTCCGCGCGTCACCCGCCATATGGCCTGCGCCAAGCAGGGAGGCATGGTGGTTCAGGGAATCTTCAAGGAAGCGCCAGTGCCCTACACGACGCTTGCCCCGTCTCTCTACGACGAGTTGTCCTTTTACCGCGACTGTTCCCATGACCTTAACGCCATCATCGAAAAGGTCGTGGCCTTCGACGCAGACATCGTTCACCTCCCGACCCATATGCATGTCAACGAGACCACCCTTGCCTTGACCTGTGCGCTGCCTTTTCCCGTCGTCGGGGACGCCTATGATTTAATCAATGTCATCTTCAATCCGGAAATTATCATAAGGCACGGCTTCAAGCCGCAGCTCGCGGCCGAAAAGGCCTGGTTTCGCAATGTCGATGGTTTGTGTATGCGCTCGAAAATCCTCAAGTATGCCAATAAAAACGGAATGCTTCGCCCAAAAACAACGGCTCTTTTTTTTCCTGAAGTTTGTGTGGAAACGTCCATCCAGGCGAGCAAGCTCAGTGACTACGACGGGAAAACGCACTGTCTGGTCACTGGCACCATGGATTACATGTTTGGAGAATGTCTATTACAGATGGCAACCGTTATGGATGGCGCGAATATCATGGTCCATATTGTCCCGACCTATTATGAAAAAGAAAAAAATAATCCTGCCGTTGAACAATTGAAAGACAAGCTCGCAAAATTCGACTGTTTTCAGCTCCATCATACCATGCCGCATCGTCACTTTTTACGATTTCTCGCAAAAATTGACGTGCTTCTCGATGCCATCTTTATTGAATTACCAGTATATCATACTGCCAAAACAGGAGAAACTACCGCGACAATTCTGCATGGCATGGGCAACAGGATATGCGACGCCTTGGAACAGGATGTGGCGATCATGGTATCTCCCCAGTACAAAGACCGGGCCCAATTCGCCGCCACAGCCAATCGCGCCATTTTCGCCCGACGCGAGGATCTCATGTCCCGGGAATTCTGGACTGGCTTACTGACGACCGTCCGTCGCATCAGGCAGGTCCCGCGAAACCTGACACCTTTCGCCGCGCCGCGGCAAAGTGGACGGCTCGAGCGGTTTTACCGGGCCGTCATGCGCCGGGCGCTTGCGCGGCGGGGCGTACTTTAGCAGCCCGCCCGCCTTTCCAAGGCGGTATCAAGCCGGACGCTTCTTCCCACACAGAAAGCTGAACAACCTGCCCGGTGTTTGGAGCATTCGGCTCGCCCTGGCCACATCCCTGGGCCCGAGTTCGGCCGCGGGGCGTTTGAGAATTGCGGCGGCCTGTCCGAGTACCTGATCGGGAGTGGCAGGGAATGTGTTGACTGGGGATTCCAGAGGGCTCAATACGCGCTTGATGGACGCCCCGGCCTGACGCAGGGCCGCAAGATAGGCCTCCAGGGTGAAGGCGTTTTCCCCCCCATACAGGCGGTGAAGGGGATGAACGGCCAGAAAGGCCGGCAGGTCCTCCGGTTTGCTTAGCACATGCTCCCGCGTGGCCAAAAGCGCGCCGCCCGGCTTCAGCACCCGCACAAGTTCCCGGCACATAGCGTTCAGGTCCGAGGCGTGGTGCAGCACTTGCCGGGCGTGAACCACGTCGAAGCTGTCATCGGGAAAGGGAAGGCGCTCACCGCGCTCGGCCACCACCCGAATCGGGAGACCTGTGGCCCGGGCAATCTCCTCAATGGCTCCATGCCCAACCAGTCGGCTGGGGTCCGGCTCCAAGGCCGTTACTTCCCAACCATCCGCGGCCAGAGCATAGGAAGCGATGCCCCGCCCCGCGCCGACGTCCAGGGCCTTGCCACCCGGCGTGGGCAGCAATTCCCGCACGGCCGCCCATTCCCCTTCGTCGTGGTAACGCTTTACGGCCTCGAGCAGGGGATCGTCGAAATAACACGCCCGAGTCAGGGCGGCCTGGTCCGGCTGCTCCCGGAGCCAGGCCACGGCCTGCTCCCAGGTCATCGCCGGCGGATTCGGCGCTTCGGTATGGCCGGCAGGATCGAGCATGCGCACCACTCTGGCAGGATTGCCCGCCACCACGGCATAAGGGGGGACATCCCGGGTGACCACCGAACAGGCCGCGACCACCGCGCCTTCCCCAATGTGCACGCCTTTGAGGATTGTCGCGCGCATACCAATCCAAGCCTTGTCATCCACGCGTATCGGCGCCCCCTGCACATACGACCAGTCTTTCACGCCATGCCGCCAAAAAAGCACATCGTTTTTTCTTTCGGAAAAATGCAGGGAATGGGAATCATGGTCCGCGATAACCACATCAAAGGCGATCAGAACATCACTGCCTATGGTTACGCTGTTTGCGCAAAGAATTGAGGCACTCCCGAGAAAGGTACGCTCACCAATGGCAATCCGGCCGCCGGCGCGTTCGAATACAAGCCTGCCCTCAATGAGGCTGTTCGCACCGATAGTCACGCAGCAGGCCTCGCGCAAAAGAATGCTGTTTTGAGAAACACGCGCCGAGGGATGCACGGTAAGACCGTACTGGGGGAGGACCGTATCCGCCATATAAAAAACTCCTGGAGACTAGAAGCTATTTCAAAAATATTTGATGGGATAATTCAATACGCTATGCACGCGATGATTCTTTCTTATACCATTGCGCATACTGTGCGATTCCAGTGTCAATATCAGCATACTCACTTTTTATATGTGCAAGATTATGTAATTTTGTGCAATCACAGCACCACCGTAAGGGGTCACCTGTTTTGCCCTGCCCTCTGAAGACGGGGCGCAGGTCTTCACGTCCCATGGCGCGTAACATGCTGTCGGCCACGGTCCTGGTACTCACCTCCCGGCCATTGCCCACGTTAAGGACTGTATTGCGAATGTCTTTACGCAAGATGACCGCTACAAGTTCAGCCAAGTCTTTTACGTGGATATAATCTCTAGTTTCTTCGCCCGTTCCGTAAAGCTCCACTGTTCCAGAATCTATTTTGCGGCACAAGTCCCACAGCAATTGTTTCCGCAGTCCTGGTCCGTAGCAGGAAAAGATACGCAGGACGAGATAAGGAACTTCGTAGATGGTATGAAATTCCTCAATGAGTTTTTCGCTCATGCTTTTGTGGTAACCATAGGGAGAAATCGGGTTAATCGGGTCGGATTCCGCGACAGGAAGCTTGGTGGGGTTGCCGTAGACAGCGGCGCTTGATGGGAAAAGAAAGAGACACGGCTTGCCGTTGCCCTGGTTTTGGCGCAAGGCATCGAGAATCTGGAACACTGCGGCCGGCCCGGACTGAAAATCGACTCCTGGATGCGCAAACGAGGTTCCCACCGAGGCAGAACCCGCGAAATGCAGGCAGCACTCGGGTTGATATTGGGCGAGAACCTGGATGAAATCCGGATGGGGAAGCATCATCTGAACATAATGCTGACAAAGCCCCCGGGTATCCACGGAACTGGCGCCGAGCCCTACCACCTGGTAGTCCCGGCCGAGCCGTCTGGCCATGTGGCTGCCGATGAAACCATTGACGCCGGTGATCAGTACGGTTTTTACAGGCATAGAATATAGTCTTGGCGGGCCACGCGGGTCCCTTGTAAGATATCCTGCGGTCGGAAAATCCGCCCGTAGTTAAAAAAAAAGCAATTTTCATGCCTTATCTGCCTGCCTTTGCGCCGGCTTCGGGTGTGAAATTTGCAAATAATATCTACTCGCAATTTGCGTCCTGGAGGTTCCTTCCATGCAGACCCCAAAAGACACCCTGGGCATCATCATCCAATGGGGAAATGAGGGCTGGACGGGGGGACCGAATTATCTCAAAAACCTGGCCCTGGCCGTAAAAGCCTTGCCGCCATCAAAAAAACTTCGTCTGGTCTACTTCGTATTGCCGCACCAAATTTCGGCCTTGGACCAATACCAGGCCATCCTGCCCCTGGCCGACGATATCCGCCTGTACGCTCCGGGGGTTCGCCTGGACGACATTGACGTGCTCTACCCTTTCCCCATCGAGGATGACGCGGCAACACCAGGAGCCAAGGCTTACTGGATCCCCGATTTCCAGCATTGCTACCTGCCGGAGATGTTTTCCCGGTCCGAAATTGTCCAACGCAACAACACGTTCGCACGACTGGCCCAGGGGCGGGATATGGTGGTGCTGAGCAGCCAGGCTGCCCAGGATGATTTCTATCGCTTTTTCCCGGTCACCTGCCCTACCCACGTACTGCGCTTTGCCACCTCGCCCGAGCCGGGCTGGCTCGAGGGCGATCCCGAGGCCGTCACGGCTCGCTTCGGTATCGAGAGCCCCTATCTGATGTGCTGTAACCAGTTTTGGGCACACAAGGACCACCGCACGCTGTTCGAGGCGTTGGCCTTACTGCGTGAGCGGGGTATCATCTGGAGACTCGTCTGCACGGGCTCCAAGGACGACTATCGCAACCCGGACTATTTTCCATCCCTGGTCCGTCTATTGGAAGAAAAAGGGCTTGCCGATCAGGTGAAGATTCTGGGGCTTATCGACCGTGCCGATCAGGTGCAGCTGCTGCGTGGCGCGGCGGCGGTTGTCCAACCCTCACGGTTCGAAGGCTGGAGCACGGTTATCGAGGATTGTCGTCTGTTGGGCAAAACCGTGATCTATTCGGATATCCCCGTGCATTTGGAGCAGGCCATCCCGGGAGGTCTTCCCTTCCACACCGGCGATCCCCAGCATCTCGCCGCAGTGCTTCAAGGCGCTCCGGAATTTACAGCCACTGCCGGAACGGCAACCGAACAACAGGCCTTGGCCGCCACGGATGATCGGCGTCTGCGCTTCGGCCTGGAAATCGTCCGCCTTGTGGCAAACACCTTGGAACAGGCTCACCACACGCCGCCAGCCACGGCCGATGTCACGCCCGGCAATTGCTTCCAGATCAAAGGAAAATCGCTCTATGCGCCGCCGTTGGCTGGAGCCTCCACCTTGGCCGCATATCTCTTCACTCCAGAGGCCTACGCCGGCACCCTGGGAGTCCTCAAACTGCTGGACCAAGACGAACAAATTCTTTTTTGGCGCGGCTTCTTATCCAGAGGCTTGAAACGCTTTGGCGCGAACTGGCGCTACGCGGATATCCGCACAGCCTGCCACGTCCTGGCCGGCGTCCTGGCGATCGAAACTTGTCTGGAAATCGGAACGGATCGAGGTGACATCCTTGCCATGGTGGTGGCCTGCCGCCCTGGAGTTCGGCTGACGGTCCTGGATGTCGGTGGTCCCGAGAAGACGGCCGCACGCCGGGAATCCACCCAGGCCCTTCTGACACGCCTGGGGCACACAGGAAACTATGCCCTCGCCGAGGCCAACTCTCCGAAGGACGTAGCCGCTTATTTTTCAAGCAATCGTAGCCAAAGTTTTGACATGGCCATCATAGACGGCGATACCGCTCCGCAACACGCCACGACCCATCTGATCGAGGCGCTGCGACACATTCGGATCGGAGGCGTACTCATTTTCGGAGATGTCGTCTCGCCGGATCGCCCTGACAGACTTCAGATCTGGCGCAAGGCGGTCACGTCCCGCCCGGATATGACCGGATTCGAATTTACTGAACTCGGCCATGGTGTGGCCCTTGCCGTACGAATGCGCTGAAAGATTTCGCCCGGTCGCATATATTTTGCAGCGGGTTATCCCTGCTGTCCGGACCGCAACAAAGGACCCGGCGCAATGCCCCAACACCGTAGCAGCTTCCCGTACCTTACGGTCGCCTGTTCCTCTGCCAGGACGATTCGTTCATGATACCAGGAAATTGTTGTTCCCATCTGGATGTCCCCGTGCTCTTCCTGATTTTCAATCGTCCGGAGACCACGGCCCGGGTGTTCGAAACCATCCGCCAGGCACGTCCCCGACAACTTTTTGTCGCGGCGGACGGCCCAAGATCCCATGTCCCGACAGACGCCGAAACGTGTCGCACCGCGCGAGAAATCGCTTTGGCCGTTGACTGGGACTGCGAGGTGAAAACGTTGCTGCGGGCGCGCAATCTTGGTTGTCGCGTGGCAGTCAGCTCCTCTATTACTTGGTTTTTTCAACAGGTCGACGAAGGAATTATTCTGGAGGACGACGTTCTGCCTGTGGCGGGGTTTTTTGATTTCTGCCAGTCCCTGCTCGCGCATTATCGCCAGGACGCACGGGTAATCCAAATTTCGGGCAGCAATTTCCAACTGGGAGCCCGCCGCGGGGAAGGCTCCTACTATTTTTCCATCTTTAACCACATTTGGGGATGGGCGACCTGGCGGCGGGCCTGGAGACTTTTCGACCCCTCGTTACGCGCCGTACAGCGCTTTCAGCGTTCGGGCGTGTTGGAACGGCTTTTTACAAACCCAGCCACCCGGGACTTGTGGTTGGAATCCTTTACGCGCGCCGCCAACGGGGAAATCGACACCTGGGACTATGCATGGACCATGGCCGCGTTCGGGAGCAGCGGTCTGACGATATTGCCCAACGCCAATATGGTGGCGAATATCGGCTTTGATCTAAACGCCACCCACACAGGTAGCGCCGGCTGGCTCGCCCGTCTGCCCGTCCAGGATGTCGAGCCGTTGCGCCACCCTTCAGCCGTGGCGGCGGATGCGGCGGCGGACACCTTTACGCAAACCTACTTTTACGACCAGCGCATAGCAAACCCGGCCCTGCTTTGCGCAGACGTCGCCACACTTCTCGAACAGGCGCGCCCAGGCGAGGCCGCAGCCCTGGCGCATGGCTTCCTGAGTATGTATCCGGAAGATACCACCTTGGCCTGGCTCGAAGTGTTGGCCCTAGCCAACGCCGGAAACACGCCCCAGGCTCTCGCCGCGCTACGCCCCTTTCTCGCCCGTCACCCCGACCATACCGGCGCGCGCTCCCTGCTGACAGGTATCCGTCAGGCGCTTCAGGGCGGGACAATGAAAACATGAGCGCATGTTGCGGAAAATGCGCCCGAGACCCAACTCAATGGCCCGGAAAAAGCGCAAGCCCCTCGGCAGGTCCTCAAAGCAGCCCAAGAAACAACACTCCACCGGCCGCTTAAAAAACGACAAGTGTCTCGTATTCCAGGTGTAACCACTGAGCAGGATCAATGGGCGCATGGGCTCGAGCGAAAGTGGGACTGGCGCACACCAGGGGACGAGCAACTCCGCGGGAGCTGCGTTTCGCTGCAAATGACACCGTAGCGATCAGGCGACGCAAAAACAGATTACGGCCGGGATTTTCCGCCACGATCGAACCCAACAGCGGCGCAAAAAAACGACGCATGGTGTAAAGGCCAAAGTCATAATACAGATCGAAATCCCACTTCATATCATGATAAAGGTGCATGGCCACGGGCGAATACACATAGGTTATCGGCCACCCCGAGGCCATGGCCCAGCACGGTAAAAAGCAGTCCCACCAGGGGAGCCCCAAGGCGTATTCAGAGGTGGGCAACTGGGCGGTAAACGCTGGCGGAAAGAAAAAAAAGTCCGCCCCGGCCTCGTAGACCCAGCCGTGCTGGTCCTCCAGCGTGCGCATGTTGACTCGCGAACCGTAAGTGAACGACGCCCTGGCGCTGTGGGCGATCTGGGCCCAATCCTCGGGCTCACCACGCAAGATGATATCCGCATTGACAATGCCGCACACCTCCGCCCCGCTTTGGGCCAGGCAGGCCATCACCGTATCCAGATATTGAAAGTCTTTGCCAAACTTTTCCTTGGCCGTGCGTTCACAGCAGTAAAATCGGACACCTGGAAAGTGAGGCGCCAAGATGTCGATTTCAGCCTGGGTATTGACTGAATACACAATAAACCCGCGTTCGAGCCAGGAACGTACCGCCAGTTGGGACAAGGCGAAATTGTGAGGCGGCAGACTGGTACAAATGGCTGTATGCGGCATAGGTTGCGGTTTGAACCGGCTTTTGGGGACCAGCAACCTGCGCGCCATCGCACTATTGAGATTGGAAAATAAATCACCCGGTTGCAGCGCCAGGGCTTGGCCGTACAACTCCAAGGCCTCCCCTCCCTTTTCCTGGATGAATTTCAAAAAGGCGATATAGCGAATAGCCTGAAAATGCTTGGGATTAATCTTCAGAATTTTATTAAAGACCGTTAAGGCTTCTTCGACCCGGCCCATGCTGGCCAGTTGAACACCGTACTCCAACATATAAAATACCCGGCCCGGATGCTGCTGGCACAGGGCCTTTGACGCCCCCAACGCGCCTTCCCGGTCCCCCTTGAGCAAATGGCGTATCATGGGTTCCAGGCGGACTTGTGCCGGGATGCGCGCAGGAGGCTCATCAAAATCCGTCCCCATTGGCGTAAATTCCACAGCCTCCGGCAATAAAGCGGCACGCTGCGTTTCCGTAAACGGCGACAGGGCGTTCAGGATGCGATCCATGTCAGGCAGGGAAAAGGGAGTGGGATTCATATCTCTGTACCTTCAGTGTATATTGTCAGCGTAGCAAAACTGTGGTGTTGCCCCAGGAAACAGAGTAAAGCGTGCTTTACTGGAAACATTTGCAATAGATAGATGATGGAACGCGACGCTCTGGATATCAGTTAAAGTTTAAGAAACAGACAATCAGCCTCAATCATTGAAGCGTCTTGTTAACGCCCCTTTCGGCCTGCTATTTCTGTTGTTACAACACAGAACACCAGAAAACTCACTGGCCATGCCAAGTTAGCAACAGCGGTTAGGCTATAATTATGTTGCTATCATGCCGTCTTGGAGGCCGAGTCCCCATCCCAATATATGTCCATGATGCGGTGACCGTCAAAAATCGTATGGGTCCCCGCTCGTTGTAAAAGCGAACAAGGTCATCATCTCAGGTTTCAGATAATCCGAAGGCCCAGAGCTGGTCACGACCGCCTTTGCCCCCCTGCCCTGCCCTGCCCATTTTACCCAATATTTTTCTTAAAAAACAACTTGTTTCTTTGTAAACGCAAAAGAAACATATTGACTTTATGGTTTTTTTTAAGAAAAAAACAAACTGAAATTTAGATAAACACAGGGGACGCCGTGGGTACTATCATCACCATCGCCAACAACAAAGGGGGCGTCGGCAAAACGACGCTGACCTGCAACCTAGCGCATGCCCTGACCCTCAAAGGTGGCCGTGCCCTGGTCGTGGACACGGATTCCCAGTGTAATTCCACGAGCCTGCTGACAGGCAACGGCATCACCTTTCAAAATTCCCTTTACGACATACTGACCTCCCGGGATCTGGTGGCCCAAAAAGCCATCGTGGAATCAAAAATCAAGAAAGTGGACATTCTGCCCAACATCTCGGACACGGCGGTGCTGGAGTACGACCTGTCCCAGAATCTGCCGGACAATTATTCCATCCTGCGGTCGAAACTCCGCGACTACTCCAAAAAGACCTACCAATATATCCTCATCGACACGCCGCCGAACCTTGGCTTTTTCTCCCTGTCCTCCCTGTTTGCCGCGGACTTTTGCATCGTGCCCATCTCCGCCGGTTCCGCCTACAGCATCGAGGGCCTGTTGCGCGTGTTGACCGTCATCGAGAAGATCCAGGAGGACGGCAACCCGGATCTGCGTTTCCTGCGCCTTCTGGTCAACAACATCGACCGCCGGACCGCCATGGGGCGGCTCATCGTTTCCGAGCTGGAGGACAATTTCCGCGGTAAGATGTTTGAAACCCACATCCCGCGCAGCACAGTCTTCGAACAGGCCGAATACACCAAGGCCACCGTCTTCGGCAGTCACTCCGCCACCTACGGCGCCAAAGCCTACCGGGAATTGGCCGCCGAACTCCGGCTTATCCTCGAAAGCCCTGAATGAGCGCCCCAGGGGAAGCCATGCCCGACGTCAAACCCAAACACAGACGCTCTATCTTCGATACGCTCAAGAAGTCGGCGGATGGCCGGCTCAGTCTTGCCGAGGCCGCGCGCATGGCCGACAAGATCAGCGTTTTCCCCACCAAGCGCCCGGAGCCGGAGGCTGCTCCGGCCCAGGCGTGCCCAGATGAGTCGGATCATACTTCAGTTCATCTGTCGGATCATTTGCCGGCTCAAGTGTCGGATCAGGTGTCGGCACCCCTGTCGGGACCGGTGACCCGACCGCTGTCGGGACAGGAGTTGGGACCCCTGTCGGATCATGAGCTGACGCATGCACCAACTCTTGATCCAACCCCTAAATATGATCCGACCGTTGAGCCGAGAGGTGTCCCTACTAGGTCTCCGGCTGATACGCTCGGGATGAAACAGATCATTCGAAGCCTGGCCGAGAACAAGCGGCGCTTCCTCCATTTTATCATCGACAACGAACCGGACGGGGATGATTATATCCTCAACCGTCATTCCGTGGCGAGAGCACTTCAACTCACCGAAATTTCAGTAAAAAGGTATTTTGCCGAGTTCGCCGAACTGGGCTTTTTCCGCAAGGAGACCTACCGCCACGGCGTGTGCCAGGGACTGCGCCTGTTTCTGGTCCACTCCCGTTGCCAAGCATTTAAGCAGCATGACCCGACACTTGACCTGACACCTGATCCAACGCATGAGCCGAAGGATGTCCCAACCATGGCGCCAGTGAAGGCGCCTGAGCCGACAGGTGATCCGACCATAAATAAGGAAGATAGAAAGATAGAAAATCTATCTATCTCTTCAGAGCGTATCGCGATGACTTGGCCCAATCTGCACCGGGCAGGTTTTGACCGGGAACAATTCGAACAGATCACCGCGTCATTGGCCGAGCTTGGCAAACCCGTCGACAAGGTGGTGGGAAGCCTTGATCATGCCGAATGGGAGCTGGCCCAGGGAGCCATGCGCGACAAAGAGGGCCAGCCTGTGCTCGACCCATGTGCCTGGGTTTTCCGTTCCCTGGCCCGCACCGGCTATTACCGTCGTCCAAAAGGGTATGTTTCGCCCGAGGAACAGGCGGCCCGGGATGCCGAAGAGGAAGCTAGGGCCGTGGCCGTGGCCTGGCGCAAGGCCGAGCAGGCACAGTTCGAGACCTGGCGTGATGCGCTTTCCCCGGAGAAACTGGCCCAGGCTATGCACGGCTATCCCGGCGGCCCGAAGGATGCCTGGCTCAAGGCGGCCTGGCGCAAGTCCCGGACGTGAGCTGCTGGTCTGCGCGCCTGGCGGCATGGCCCGCACCGCACGCCGGCTACTCAAAGACGAAGCGCCCCGCTGGCGACGTTGTCGCCGCAGCTACAGCTCGTTGGCGTAGACCGATCGGATTTCTTCGGGTTGGATGCACAGGTATGCCAGGGTTTGGCGCTGGGTGGCGTGGCCGAAAATCGCCATCAGCGTGGGGATATCCACGCCGTAAGTCACGCGCTGGTGATAGCCCCAGGTCTTGCGCAAGGTGTGCGCGCCGTAATGTCCGGGCAGGTTGATGGCCCCGCACCAGCCCTTGACCAGGGCCCACAGGTACTGCTTGGTGATCGGCCCGCGCTGGCCCTGGAAGACCTGATCCTCGTCCGCGAAGTCCCGCGTGGCCAAAAGTCCGAGCAGCGCCTTGCGCACCGCGCCGTTGGCGGTCAACCGCCGCTTCTTCCCGGTTTTGCGTTCACGTTTGGCCGCGCCGTCCGGATCGGCCAGGATGGCGCGCACCTCGCCGGCCGTCAGCGACAGCAGGTCGCAGCCGCGAAGCGCCGTGTTGATCCCGACCACAAAAAGCGCGTAGTTGCGCGGACTATCCGCCAGCAATTTCTTGATGGTGGCGATTGCCCGCAAGCTCTTGATCGGCTCCACGGCGATGGAGCTGCCCCGCTGGGGATGATTCCTGTTTCCGTTTCCGGCCATTTTCCCCTCCCACCGCTTTTTAACTTTTATGTCTTATTTGGGTATGAGTTAATGAGAAAGAAAGGTTTTTTCAAGCGCCTGACCTCAAAATACGCCTAACACCATAAATTTATACGCTTTCATACGATATATAGCTCGTTAACTTTTTATGAGAAGTTAACGAGAAGAGCCGGCAGAAACAACGCCCGTTTGACCCGCCTTGGACACCGGAAGTCCTCTTGACTCCTCGCCGACAAGCCTCAATTTTATATTGTCCGGACAATATCCGGATGATAGGACAATTCCAATTTGCGCCACGGAAGGAAGAAACACCATGAACCTGGGAACGGAAGCAAAATCAGAGCGGATAGACATCCGCACCACAACAAGCGTGAAGCGCGTTTTACAAGAAGCCGCCGCCGCCAAGAGCAAGACGGTGACCGAATTTATGCTTGATGTCGCCTTGACCGAAGCTGCCGCGGTATTGGCCGAGCAGAGGCTTCTCCAGCTTGATGATGCGGCATGGGCGGCTTTTCAGGCGGCGCTCGATGCGCCGACGAAACCAAAGCCCCGCCTTGAAGCGCTGTTGTGCGAAACGAGTGTGTTCGAGTGAGCAGTCGTATCACGGCCCCGCTCTCTCCGGTCGAAAAGTTGTGCACCGCGCATGACACGGGGCCCTTTGATTGTGGACACGAGGAACTTAACCGTTTTCTGAAAAAATTCGCTCTCGCCGGCCAGCAAGCCAACAGCGCGCAAACCTACGTCGCCACGCGTGGTGATGTCGTCGTTGGCTACTACAGCCTTGCCGTAGGCGGTGCTGCGCACCGAACCGTACCGGCAAGAGTCGGGAAGGGGCTTGCCCGCCACCTCGTGCCGGTCATGGTTTTGGCGCGGCTTGCCGTCGATCGCCGCGAGCAGGGGCTCGGGATCGGAAAAGGCCTCCTCAAGGATGCCCTACTTCGCACGGCGCAGGCCGCGGACATTGCCGGTATCCGCGCCCTGTTCGTCGTCGCCAAGGATGACCAGGCCAAAGCCTTCTATGAACATTTCGCCTTTGATTCCAGCCCGACCGATCCGTATCGGCTTTTCCTCGTCATGAAGGATTTGAAAAAATTCCTTCGCAACGATTGAGGGAAAGGCGCTTTCCTCCTGCGACGGACGATTTCTGCTTGCCGACACGAAAGCACGAACTCGTTCCTTCCAGGCCAAATACCTCGATGGACAGTTTCTGGCTGGCGGATGTCCGCTTTTTCCCGCTACGAGAGAAACCGCGCCCCGAGAAAATAGGTAATGGATTGCGTTGACAAGGATTTCCCTCGGTGGAAATATGCCCGATAGGGAAATTTAGGGGGGGGTGAAAATGGCAGAACCTATCATTATTACCGTAGGCAACAATAAGGGGGGGGTCGGAAAAACAACGACCTGTATCAATCTTTCCGCAGGGTTGGCCCGTGAAGGCGCGAGCGTGCTCGTGGTGGACGGGGACCCGCAATCCAACACCACTTCCACACTTTTGCCGGATTTTGGGTTGCGTGAAAATTCGAGCCTGGTCAAGGCCCTCGAGGACCCCGAAGGGGCATTCAGCCCCAATGCCTGCGCCACGAAAACGGAACACATGGAAATCGTTCCCAATTCCATTCGCTGTATGGAATGGGAAGTCCGTTCCTATGCCGGCATCGATTCGGTGCTGGGATTTTCACGGCTGTTGCAAAACGACAAGGATATCGGCCGCTACGATTACGTGCTTATAGACACGCCGCCCAATATCGGCCCCATGCTGCGAAATGCGCTGCTCATCTCGGACTACGTGCTCGTCCCGTGCCCGGTGGGGGACCAGTACGCCCTGGACGGCTTTTCCACCTTTGTCCAGGTGCTTTCTCAGGCCAAGCAGCAAAATAAGAAACTGCTGCTTTTGGGCGTGGTGCTGACCAAGTTCGACGGCCGGGCCGTGACCCACAAAAAAAACAAGGGCCGGATCCGGGCATTTTTCGATGCCAAGGGCATCCCGGTGTTTGAAACGGAAATCCGGGTCAACATCGATATCGATCGTGCGCATTCGCACCGCAAGTCCATTTTCGAGTTTGACGCCACCAAATCCGGCGCCCTGGACTACCATGCCCTGGCCCGCGAGGTGATCGCTCGTGTCGAAAAACAAGCCTAGCCTGTCCGAAGACCCCTTTGCCACGATTCCACCGCAGGAGGCTTTCGACGCCTTTCCTTCCCTGACGGCGTTTCCGGAAAACGCCATCGCCTTTTTGACAGGCAAAACGTCGTCTTCGCCTCCGGACGCGCCGCAATCGCCGACAATCCCCGAGGCTTCGGCCCGCCGTATACCGGAGTTAGCCAGTCAGCCAGCCACACAGTCGACCAGTCAGCCATTCAGCCCCCCGGACACGACGCCTGTCAGCCACACATATACACAGCCAGCCAGTCTGTCAGCCACACCAAAAGCCAATCAAAAGGCCAGCCAGTCTATCAGACAGACACAAAGCCCCTCAAAAAGCCAAACTAAAGACCATACACAAGGCCACACTGTAAGCCATGACAGAGACCTTTCAAAAGGCCAGACATTAGGCCGCGCCAAGGTTGCTGACCGGCTCAACGACAACCAGCGCCGCGTCCTGGATCTGCTTCTGCAAACCAAACCCTACATCGTTAAATTCCGCGACATCGCCGCCGTCCTCGATATGCGGGAAGCTTCCATACGCACGATTATGCGGCGCCTGGACGCCCTGGGCTTTTTGACCTTCCGCAAGGCCCGGGACGGTAACTTGCAAGGCGTGCGCGTGGTGTTCAACCAGCCGGTCATCGAGCAATACCAACAAGACCAGACATGCGACCAGTCAGTAAGCCAATTATTAATCCTAACAAAAAACCAATCTCAAAACCCAGCACAAGACCTGTCTTTAAGCACATCTCAAAGCCAGTCTGTCAATGCGCCGCACAGCCAGTCAGCCAGACTCTCAATGCCTCTTGAGATAGATAAGAAAGAAAATCTTTCTATCCAGGCCCTGGAAGGCTGGGACGAGGCGTTTCTGGAGCTCATGTGGCCACGGGTTTTTGCTGCGGGGTTGCGCCGGGAGCAGGTCGGCCAGGCTTCGGCCGCGCGGGAAAAACTTGGCAAGACACTCGAGCGGGATCTGCTGGCCTTAAGCCTTGACCGGGCCGAATGGGAGCTTGAAACGAAGGGAAAGCTTGTGGACCTGCAAACAGGCGAGCCGGTGCGGAGCGTGCCCGCGTATATTTTTACCGCCCTGGCCCGCTGGGGCGTGTTGCGGGCGCATCCGGAATACGTCTCCAGGGAGGAGGCCGAGGCCGAAGCCGCCGTCACTGCCATGCGTCGTCGCAAGGAGGCGTTGGAAACCCTTGAAAACGTCCGGTTCGAGCAATACCGTGACGCGCTTACGGCCAAGGAATTGAAATCGATTATGCAAGGCTTTCCCGGCGGCTCAAAGGACGCCTGGATCAAAAAGCATTGGCGCAAAAACGTGCGCGACGTTCCCTGACCGGCCGTGCCAATCAGGTGCAGTGGAGTTCTCCCGATTTTGTGGAGACTTTTCAGCTTGAACGCTTATGAAGCGAGAGCATGCATCCTTTCGTAAGCCAACGGCGACATGTAGTCGAGAGCAGAATGTCGTCGATGGGTATTGTACCAGCCTTCGATGAAATCAAACACGGCCAGTCTGGCCTCCTGCCTTGACTGATACGAGTTTTGCCAGAGCAGTTAGCACTCAAACGATGCAAAGAAAATTTCGCACATTGCATTATAAAATCAATTTTAGATAGTTTCTATATATTGATACATATTCAATATACGGCAACGACTCCCGAAAAGATTACGTCGTTTCACCGCCATGGTGAGAGCCGCAAGCACCAAGTCCGTTCTCATATATGGCTGGCCATGGCCAAGCCAACAACTCTGCGGCTGAAAACATTCAGAACCACTGCCACGAACCTGAACGCTTCCGCGTAGTCGAGTCGGCCTCCTTGGCGAACCAGGCTGCGGCTTTTGACAAGATCTCACGCTCTTCGCGCAGCTGCTTGTTTTCGCGGCGCAATCTTCGAAGCTCGTCCCATTCCTGGGAGTTCAGTTCATCATGGCGGAGACCATCGTCGCGATCTGCTTGCTGCACCCAGTTGCGGATCGTCTGACCGGAGGGTGGCCAGATCCTTAGGGCTGCGCCCCGAGCGAACCAGATCGATCATCCGGCTACGGAATTCCGGGGGATGCGGGGGACGTATCGACATCGTGAACCTCTCCTTCTCAAAGGATTATCTGTCCACGAAATCGGGTCAACTCCACGGTACGCTTGGGATTGCCCCTATCTTGTTACTGGCATCAGGGTCAGAGTTGTGAACTCAGCCGCGTAGCCTTCGGGAATGTTCGTGTTGCGCTTTGGCCCTGTGTTGGTCTGGGAAAAGGCAAAGGAAAGCGTATTGAGCCCTTGGGAGAAATCGATCTCCAGGGGCTTTTCCAACCGAAAGTCTGGCTTGTCCAAGGCGAAGGCACCAAGTTCGTGGCCGTTTAAGCGGACTGTCAGGCCTTGCCCGGGAAGCGGATCCTTGAGCCCGAAGGCGAGGCGGATTTTTTCCGGACGGGCCAGTGGCAGGCAGACGACCGCCTCGTGACCTAAAACGGTGCGGTAGGGGCCATCGCTGGAGCGTTCCACAGCCCGGATGTTTTCCGTGACTACATTTCCCGGTGCTGGTGCGGCCAGTAGGTCGGCTCCGGAAAAAGGAGCGGCCGGTTTGTCACGCAAGGCGGCCAGGGCTGTATCAGGATCGACATTGGGCGGCTCGGCACTCCAGGTCCGGGCTAAAAAGGCGATCATAGCAGAAAAAAGTGCGTTCTGGCCAGCCGGAGTGACATGGCAGCAGTCCACGAATACCTTGGCCGTAGCAGTCATATCCGGCTCCAGGTCGGCAAAACGCACGCCGGCGGCGGCCAGGGCGGCTCCGTAGCGGGAGAGCGCCGGATATCCTGACTCCACGCAGGTCTCCGGGCAAAGCGGACCAAGCGCCTCGCCCCGGGCGGCCGCCCATAGCGGAGACGCCGGTTGCAGAGCATGAAAATAGCGCCCCCCGGCGGCACGAACCATGTCGCTCATCAAAATCGAGGCACGGGCCCATTCGGCAGCGGCCAAGTCAGCGAACTGGTCCTGGGTGATAACTACGTTGGGACCGAGATAAAAACCGCCTCCGGGGCTGGCCTGCTGCCTGGCCAGCGGATTGCGGGCGATGCTTTCCCGGGCCAGCTGGTTTTCGATTTCCCCGGTGCGATTATCGGCCAGTTTATCGAGTGCCGTAGCCGGAAAGCCGACCAGCGCCGGCAGGGCGGGCAAACGGGCAAGGAGTGCGGCCACCCGATCGCGCAGAGATTCCTGGAATTCCAGACGCCCAAGCAGGCGCAGACGCTCACGTGAAGGGGAGTCGTTGCCCACCCAGAACCAAGGCATGAAGGGATAGCCGCCTACCTCCAGGTTTTTTCGGGCGATACAGGTTTCGTTGAACCCGTCGAGATTGATGACCACGTCCGGCCGCACGCCAAGGGCTAGCAGGTCGGACAGGATGAGCAGCTGTTGGGGCTCCTTGTAGCCGGGCAGAGCCGTATCCAGCAGCCGGCCGGTACGCCCGGCGAATTCCGGACGTTTCTCCAGCCAAGCGAGCAATTCCGATTTTTTGTCCGTGGCAAAATAGTGGGCGACGGAGCCGCCCGTGATCACGACCAGAAAAGTCTTGCCTGAGGGATCGAACAGTCGGGTATCGCCGGTAAA
Organism: Solidesulfovibrio fructosivorans JJ]; assembly: GCF_000179555.1. Lineage (NCBI taxonomy): Bacteria > Pseudomonadati > Thermodesulfobacteriota > Desulfovibrionia > Desulfovibrionales > Desulfovibrionaceae > Solidesulfovibrio > Solidesulfovibrio fructosivorans. The sequence continues at coordinate 55,888 of NZ_AECZ01000015.1, read as the reverse complement.
GCCAAGCTGGGAAGCGGTGATATCAACCATCGCGCGTTGGGCCGGCAGGGGGCGGTCGTCGCTGGCCACAAAGCCATAATAGGGATGGGCCCGACCGGATGCGCCGCGTTCATTGGCCTTGGCGGCCGACTGTCGGGCCAGCACGGTGGCAATGCGACTGTGTATTGCGGCGGCCATGTAGGCGTGCCCAAACTCGAGCCGGTAGGCCAGCCGGGCAGCTCCTTCGCAGGCAAGAACAACCAGCCCTACGAGAATGAGGCTGAAAAATAATTTTTTCATGCCGGGATTTTGTCCTGGCCCGATACCGGCCGGTTTTTCCTTTTGCCGCTCGCGATCTTGAAATCCCATGCTGTTGACGCCGGGCTGGCCATGTTTGTAGAAGATCCCGGCATTTTTGACATACTCGTATCCAGGCGAAGCTGGTGGCATCGGCAAAAGACGCATGAGGCCTTCCAACCCCAATACGGCCAGCACGACGCACAAGGCTGGAATGCGTATTTTAAGCGAAAATCCTTTCATTTCAGGATTCTCGTCGGAGAACAGATTGCCGCGTCTGGCCAGGAGGCAGGAATGATTTCCACCAGACCGAAAAGCGGGGCAGCAATAGCATCGGTGCCCGGATAAAACAACCAGAAAACGGCTCGGTTAGCGCACTGTCCGTATAGCACGGCAGTGGTGTGCGAGGCTTTATATTGCCTTGTCGGTTGGCGGAATGCTATGAGCCTGCCCACATACTCATGAATATTCTTTCTCGCGTGGGCCGCTTGGTCATGGTGGTGGTTCTGTCCGCTACTCCCGCTCTTGTGGGCCTTTTTCTGCTTACCCGCCTGATCGGGGCGAGCGTCGGGGATTTTCAGCCCGCCTATGATTTCGATCAATATCTGTATACGCGGGAAGCCTCTACCTTCGCTGCGGCCGGATTTTCCGGCGGCTATTACGGTGGTAACGGGCATACTGCCAGAATCGGCCGATTTGGCCCACATGGGGCGGCCTATGCCGTGGTTTATGGCGGCTTGGCCAAGCTGAGCGGCGGCTGGCAAAACTGGCTGGCACCCACCTTCAATATGGTGCTTCTGACGTTGGCCCTTTTGGGCAGCGCCAGAGGGTTGTCTCTGGGAACCTTTGCTTTTTTGTCCATTTGCCTGACGCTCTTCCCTCCTCTTGTTGTGTTGTTGCCGACTGCCTACCAGGACGCGGCCCAGTGCGCGCTGGGGCTTGTGTTGGGTGCGGCGCTGGCCGGTCTGGTCCGCCAGGGGGACGCGGCTATTCGGCGACGCTTTTGGATCGTCCTCGGGTTGGTTCTGGCCGCGACGCTGACCAGGCCGACCTGGGCCGTCTTGTTCCCGGCGGTCTTTTTTTGTGCCGGGTCGGGCCACTGGCGCGAGAGCTGGCGTGCCCTGTTGTGGGGCGGGCTGTGTCTGCTAGCCGGCTATGCCCTTTTCTCTCTTACCGCCGCGTCCTGGATCGCCTCGCCCGGCACCAATCCAGGTGCAGCCGTGCTTTCCGGCGGATTTCTCGATCGCCTGCCGCTTTTTTTGAATAATCTACGCAACCTGACCAATTTTGCCGACAACCGCTACCATACTCTGGTCCTGTTGCTCATGTTGAGCGCCACCGGCATGGCCATGGTCGTGACCGCCGGCGGCAAACGCGCCCGCCTGTACGCACTGGCGGTGCATCTGTGCAATATGGGAGCGCCGTTTCTGGCTTACGTCGCCCTCTACAATGGCTCCGGCCGACATTTGTCCCGGCTGCTCGCTGCCCATTTCGTCCTTTCCCTGACCTATGCCGTCAAAACCCTGCCGCCGCGTTCGCGGACCACGGTTTTGGCTTGGACGACGGCCGCTGGCCTGGCGCTGTTGCCGATGACGCTGGCCCACCAATACGCACTTTTTGTGCGTCCGGCCTATGACGACTTCCGTGGTTTCGCGCCGCGCATCGCCGCCCAGGCCACGGCCATGAACCCGACTTTGTCCCTGAGCCTCGGAGCTTCTTCGCCCTGGCTGCGCACCCTGGCCGTGCCCGCGACCAAGCCAGTTGTCGCTTATCTGGCGGCACCGCCGGCCTACGGCATCGAGCTGTATGATATTTCGGCCCTTGAACAGCCGCTCCGGGCTGGCTTTGTCCTGCTCCCCCCGGCGGCGGCCGCCCTGGCCTCCCGACATACACCTTTGACCGCTGTGGCCGAGACTCCGGCCGGGACGCTTTATCGTAACGACGTGGCCTTCGGTTTCGCCTCGTATCCGGAGGCTGCTCCGTGAGATGGCGCACCCATTTTTCCGCTTCAGCCTCCTGGCTGCTGGCCCTGGCTGCCCTGATAGGGTTCGGCGTTGCCACCGGGCATCCCCTTCATGACAGTTATTGCGCCCTGACCCTGCCGGTGGTCGATCCGGTCCCGCGCCATACCCGGCTGCTCGGCTGTTCCAATATGGAGCAGCGACCGGAGTGGGGGGACGCGGCGGATATCGCGACCGATACGCCCGGCTGGCGTATGTACACCCCAAAACCGGGCCAGGAAGAGGCCCGGATCGTTGTCCGGCTGCGCAAATATAGCGATCGGGTGGTCTTTTATCCTCGTCTGTCCGGTGCGGCCGCTTCAGTGACAGTTAACGAACTGCTTGGCCCTTTCAGCAAAAAGCTTTTTTCGCTGTCCGGCCGCGACGGCCGCTGGACCCAGGTTGGGGCGCAATACCCATTGTGCCTGGGTTGCGTGGAAAACGGCTGGTCGGACGAAGAATTTCCCATTACCCTGGAAATCGTGCTCAAAGGCCAGGGCAGCCAGCTCTGGCACAAGGGCAAAATTGTCTTTTTCGAGGCTCCATGAATACCGATATCCTTTTTCGCGAGGCCTTTCGCGGCCGTCGTGTGCTCATTCTTGGCGGCCTGGGATTTCTCGGCTCCTCGCTGGCCTTACGCCTCGTTGACTGCGGCGCCACGGTCACCCTGGCCGACGCCATGATCGAGGAATACGGCGGCAATCTGCGCAACATCGCCCCCGTGCGCGATGCTGCGGTCATCAACTTCTGCGACATCCGCGACGCCGCCGCCATGGACTGGCTCGTGCGCGAAAAGGACTACGTCTTTCATAGCGCGGCCCAGGTCTGCCATTTAAAAAGCCTGTCCGATCCCTTTCCGGACATCGACATCAACATCAAAGGCACAGCCGTGGTCATGGAGGCCTTGCGGCGGTTCAACCCCACAGCCAAAGTGATCAAGCTCGGCTCGCGCGGCCAATACGGCTCCGTGCTGCAACTCCCGGCCGGCGAGGAGACCAAGCCCGAACCCAAGGGTATTTACGAAATTTCGCTTTTGGCCGCCGAACACATCATGCGCAGCTATCACCGCAACCACGGCATCCGCTGTGTGCTTTCGCGCCTGACCAATATTTACGGCCCCCGGGCCCAGATGCGCCACAACCGCTTCGGCGTGGCCAACTGGTTCATGCGGCTGGCCATCGATGGCGATCTCATTCCCATTTTCGGCGATGGCCGCATCAAGCGCGACTTTCTCTACATCGACGACTGCGTGGACGCCCTGCTTCTTTTGGCTGTCACGCCCGAGGCCGAAGGCGAGGTTTTCAACATCGGCCATGACGCCCCCTCGGATTTTTTGACCCTGGCTGAGACCATCGTGGCCCAGGCCGGAAGTGGCGAGCTTACGTTCACGCCTTTCTCTCCGGAGCGCAAAGCCCAGGAACCAGGTGATTTTTATACCGATATCAGCAAGATCAACCGGGTGACCGGCTGGCGACCGAGTACGGCCCTGGCGGGCGGCGTGGCCGAGACGATCGCTTATTATCGCGAGAACCGGGAGTATTACTGGTGAGCGCCCCGCAAGACGTTTTCGTGCATCCTCAGGGCATCTGCGAAACCGACGCCGTTGGCCCGGGCTCGCGGATTTGGGCCTTCGCCCATGTGCTGCCCGGGGTGGTCATCGGCCGTGACGCCAACATCTGCGACTTTGTCTTTCTCGAGAGCGGCGTGGTCCTTGGCGACCGGGTTACGGTCAAATGCCACGTGGCGCTTTGGGAAGGCGTTCGCGTGGGCAACGATGTCTTTATCGGCCCGTCGGCCGTATTCGCCAACGACCGCTATCCGCGCAGCAAGCGCTACCTCCCGGCATTGGCCACGATTCTCGAGGGCGGCTGTTCCATCGGAGCCGGCGCGGTCCTTACGCCGGGTGTCACCATCGGAAGCTATGCCATGATCGGAGCCGGTGCGGTGGTTACCCGCGATGTACCGCCTTTTACCTTGGTGGTCGGCAATCCGGCCCGCCCGGCCGGACAGGTGTGCCGCTGCGGCGGCAAACTCGTTTCTTGCAAGGAAGGACTGCGATGCAGCGTTGGCGATTGGACCGGCGACGCCCCGCACGCGGGCATGGTCTGCCGCGCGGCAAGGCCGTTATGAGAAAGGCGGTCCGGCATCCGGCCGGCAAGCGTCCCCGGCTGGCCGTGGTCGTGCCGGTCTACGGCAACGAGGGGAGCCTGCCGGAGCTTTATCGCCGCATCACCGCCGCTGTGGTCGGTTGCGGGGTGGAGCTCGTGCTCCAGTTCGTCAACGACCGGTCCCCGGATGGATCACAAGCCGTGCTGGAGCGTCTCGCCGCGTCGGACGCGCGGGTGCGGGTGCTGCTGCTCTCGCGCAACCACGGATCCTTTACCGCCATCGCCGCCGGCCTGGCCCAGGTCGCCGACTGCGACGCAGCAGTGATTTTGTCGGCGGATCTCCAGGACCCGCCGGAGATGCTCCCGGAGATGCTGGCCAGCTGGCGGAGCGGCAAGAAAGTTGTGCTGTGCGCCAGACGGCGCCGTGAGGACCCGGGCGTTTCCAAATTTCTGGCCCAGGCGTTTCATACGCTCTACCGGAAGCTTGTCATGCCGGAGATGCCGCCGGGCGGCTTCGACTTTTGCCTCATCGACCGCTGCGTGGTCCGGGTGATCCTGCAGTCCTCGGAGAAAAAGACCAGCCTTATAGGACTGATCGTCTGGGCCGGCTTCGACCGGGCCATACTCGAATACGACCGGGCCGAACGCGTCCACGGGCACTCCATGTGGACGTTTGGCAAAAAGCTTTCCTACGCCTTCCATTCGGTGGTGGCGTTTTCCTCGTTTCCACTGCGCATTTTCGTGCTGCTTGGGCTGCTTATGTCGATCTTGAGCGCCATTGGCATCGCCTACGTGGTCGTGGCTTCACTGCTTGGCTTTATCAGTACGCCTGGCTGGCCTTCCGTGATTGTATTGGAACTCGTCATTGTCTCGGTGCTTTTCCTCGGCTTCGGCATCGTGGGCGGCTACCTCTGGAACAACCTGGAGCAAACCAGAAAACGTCCGCTTTTCATTGTGGATAAGTCCATCGGCCGCAAGCCGTCCTCCAGTTCGCATTCATGCACCCGGCGGCGTCGGCCCGGTTGTTCTTGACGGATGCACTTCCTGTTGACAAAAGATGTGCGTGGCATGCGCCAACACAGTTCAAATGAGGTCAGCTTTTATGCTTTCTGGCAAGACCGTGGCCGTGGTCGTACCTGCCTATAACGAAGGCAGTCAGATCACGAAGGTGTTGAACACAATGCCGGAGTTCGTGGATCATATTGTAGTCGTCAACGATTGTTCCAGGGACGATACCCGCCAGCGTGTGCTCGATTACATGGACGCTCACAATACTGTTCCCCTGCTCGAAGAAGAGAATGATGGTATTTTGCGGCAAGATAGCGTTTACAATAGGGCAGAGCTTCTCGTGCAGCGCATGGACGAGGAGGAAATCAAATATTTTGTGCCATCAAAAGTGCACAACTGCTCGCCGAATGCAGATCGAGTTATTTTGGTTGACAATCTGGAAAACGGTGGCGTGGGTGCGGCCATTGCGCGAGGATATAAGCTGTGCAAGGATCTGCGCATCGAATGTACAGCCGTGATGGCCGGTGATGGCCAGATGGACCCGGCGGAGCTGGAAAGCATCTGCAGGCCTGTGGTGGACGAGGGGATTGATTACGTTAAGGGGAACCGACTGATCCACCGTTCAGCTTGGCTGGTCATTCCCAAGTTGCGGTACTTCGGCAATTCCATCCTGTCCATGCTGACCAAGATCGCCTCCGGCTACTGGCGCGTCTCCGATACCCAAACCGGCTACACCGCCATTTCGCTCAATGCATTGCAGGGCCTTCGCATCCACAAGATCTATCGGCGTTACGGTATGCCGAATGACATGTTGGTCAAGCTCAACATCGCCTTTTGTACACTTCGTGAAGTGGAGATAAAGCCTGTTTACAATGTGGGCGAGACATCAAAAATGAATGTTTTTAGGGTGATACCTTCTATAAGCTGGCTCTTGTTTAAGTCTTTTTTTAAGCGTTTGTGGATAAAATATCTTTTTAAGGATTTCCACCCTCTTTTCATGCTGTACCATTTATCTTTTTTAACACTTTTGGGTGGTGGTCTGCTTTTTTTACGTTTGATGGCTGACGTTTTTGAGAGCAAATCTTGGACTTTTTCAGCGTTACTGTTGTTCGTCTTCTTGATCATAAGTGGCATTCAGTTTCTGCTCTCGGCCATGTGGATGGACATGCTCGACAACGATCGGCTGTACAAGTAAGCGTCTGTATCTACCGCGCGCGGCGCCTTGAACCGCCTGGGCGAATGGGCTACCTGTGGTAGTCCGGCACCCTGACCAACCGAGGATCGTTTCTCCGGAGTTTCCCATGGCTACCCCTCCCCGTGTCTGTTCCCGCTGCCTCTATGATAAAACCATCAGAAGCATCGTCTTTGATGCAAACGGGGTGTGTCAATTCTGCAAGATCCACGACACCATGGAAAAGCGCTATCCGCTCGGAGAGGCTGGCGAAAGGCGTCTTGAGGAACTGGTAGCTCGCATCAAGGCCTCCGGACGTGGCAAGTCCTATGACTGCGTGGTCGGGGTCAGCGGCGGGGTGGACAGCACCTATACGCTGTTTAAAGCCGTTTCCCTCGGGTTGCGCCCCCTGGCTGTGCATTTCGACAACGGCTGGGATTCGGAAATCGCGGTTCATAACATCGAAAACGCCACACGCAGGCTTGGCGTCGAGCTCTACACCCATGTGGTGGACTGGGACGATTTTCGCCGCCTGCAGATTTCTTTTCTCAAGGCTTCTACCTCGGACGCCGAGATCCCCACGGACATGGCCATCAGCGCCGTGCTGCTCCAATCCGCTGCCAGGGATGGCTTGCGCTATGTCCTAAGCGGCCATAGCTTCCGGACCGAGGGAATTGTGCCGCGGGATTGGACCTATTTTGACGGTCGTTACATTCGCTCCGTGCACAAGCGTTTTTCGGGCTCGGCCCGAACGAACGTGCCCAATCTATCCCTGCTCGCGCTCGCCTGGTACATGTTCGGTCGACGCATTCATATTCTGCCCTTTCTGAACTATATGGAATACGACAAGAAGGAGGCGGCGGCGGTCTTGGCCCGGGAAATCGATTGGCAGGACTACGGCGGCCATCATCACGAGTCGCTTTACACTCATTTTTTTCAATCCTACCTGCTGCCCCGGAAATTCGGCATCGACAAACGCAAGCTAGGGCTTTCGGCCAGGGTACGTTCCGGGAAAATATCCCGGGATGAAGCGCTGGCGACGATTCAAGCTGAGCCGTACCCGGAAAAGCCGGAACTCGTGGAATACACGATCCGGAAGCTGGAACTGACCCAGGCCGAATTCGATGCGATCATGGACGCGCCGGTCAAGACCTTCCAGGATTATCCCACGACTTATCCATTGTTGCGAGCATTGCGTGGCCCACTCGCCTTGGGCACGCGCCTGGGCGTTGTCCCGCCGGTGCTGTACTATAAATATGTCTATGCACCCGGGGACGATCAGGGAGCCTGCCCGCAATGATCGTGATTGTGGACCATGGCCTGGGGAACCTGCGTTCGGTGGCCATGAAGTTCGCGCGCATCAAGGCCGAGGCCATGATCTCGGCCGATCCGGCCGTGGTGGCAACCGCGGAAAAGTTGGTGCTGCCGGGTGTGGGCTCTTTTGACGCCGGGATGAAAAATCTTCGGGATTCTGGATTGGAAGAGGCGCTCAATATAGCCGTGCTGGAGAAAAAAACGCCAGTGCTTGGCATCTGCCTGGGGATGCAGCTGTTCACCCGGGGCAGCGAAGAAGGCCGCCGGCCGGGACTGGGCTGGATTGACGCCGAGACGCGGCGATTGCGCCCCCCCGAGGGAGACAGGCGGTTGCGGGTGCCCCATGTGGGCTGGAATACGGTGTCCTGCCGCCCCGGCGCGTTACTTTTCACCGACATCGATCCCGACTTGCCGTATTATTTCGTCCATTCCTATGCCGCATTTTGCAATACCCCGGAGCAAGTGGCGGCACAGACCGATTACGGAGAGATTTTCGCCAGCGCCGTTGCCTGGGACAATATTTGGGGCGTGCAGTTCCATCCGGAGAAAAGCCACCACCATGGCCTACGGATGATCGAAAATTTTTTGAGGCTCACCTGACATGCTGTTGCCCCGAATCATTCCCGTCCTGCTCTTGCGCGGCAAGGGGCTTTGCAAGGGCGTACGCTTTAAGAATCACGTTTATGTGGGCGACCCCATGAACGCCGTGCATATCTTCGATGCTAAGGAAGTGGACGAACTGCTTATCCTCGACATCGAAGCAAGCAAGCAGGGCCGCACCCCACCGCTTGATCTTGTCACCCGCGTGGCTGACCAGTGCCTCATGCCGTTCGGGGTCGGTGGTGGGGTGGTCTCTGTGCCCGTTGCTCGGGACCTGTTAAGCGCCGGAGCAGAGAAGATTTGTCTCAACACCGCCGCGCTGGAGCAGCCCGACTTGGTCAGCCGTCTGGCGGAGAGCTTTGGCAGTCAAAGTGTACTGGTCTGTCTGGACGTAAAAAAATCCTGGACCGGCCGGTCAGTGGTGGTCAGCCGCCGGGGAAGCCACAAGGTCGCCACCGACGTAGAGGCTGTTGCCCGGGATATGGTGGCGCGCGGCGCGGGTGAACTCATCGTGCAAAGCGTGGATCGCGACGGAACCATGGAGGGATACGACCTCGACCTCACGCGTACGGTCAGCCGGGCCGTGGATGTGCCGGTTATCGCGCTCGGCGGTGCCGGAACCAACGCACATCTGCGCCAGGCGCTTGTCGAGGGCGAAGCTTCGGCGGCTGCCGCCGGTTCGATGTTTGTCTTTCATGGCCCCCGTCGAGCTGTGCTTATCACCTATCCCGAGAAGGCGGAGTTGGAACGGGTCCGGAGAAAATAGGTAAGTTTTTCGGTCATTCCGGATTTTCCGTGGGTACCTGACCGGTTATGGTCTCCTCAGGAGGGGACTGCGGCTACAGAAACCGGGAACACCTCAAGGCCGCCATCTATATTCTTCGGCGGCGGCTTGGATCTCTATCCAATAAGCTCCTGAGTGCGGTTACCCACGGGAAACCCGGAGGGGTCATATTATTGAGAGATTCCCATATGACTTTTTTAAAAGGTAATCCCTAATCAAACCAGCCCTTGTTACAGACAAGGTGCTCGGGCAGGGGAAACTGATCGCGTCCATGATGGCCGCGCTGGCAGAGTTCGAGAGATATCTGCTTCGGGAACGGGTGCGGTCCGGCATCGCCGCAGCCAAGGCGCGGGACAAGACCGTTGGGCGCAGGCTTGGTCATCGCCCAAAGGCCGAGCTCGGCCCCCAAGGTGCTCTGCCTCGTCGAAGAGGATCAGTCATATCGAGACATCGCCAAAGAATTGAAGCTCAGCAAGAACACGGTGATGGACATCGTCCACCGGCACAGGACGCCAAGCTCGGCATAACAGGCTGAAATTTTTGATGAGCTTGTCATGCTCCTGACACCAAGAGACCTGCTCGAAGCTACTTGGTACCTGGTGCATGAATGTTGGGTTTAGGCCTAATTGATCGCTTACCGGACGAGTTGTCAAATTTTGGGGAATTGACTACTATTCTTCTCCGCTCGCGCAATGCCGAACGACTGCGCGCCTGGGAGACCTCATCACATAAATAGACGTGCCCGCCCTGTTTGACTTCCATGTCCGCAAAGGCCAAGCTGCCCCGCTGTGCGTCCGCAACCACACCTATGAAATACCCCTTCGGCCTAGTGAACACGGACAACTGATTGCTGCAGACCTTCAGGGAGAAGCCTACTTGCCATTTTCTCGTCAATGCCGGCAGTTACGTCATAGCGCCGTCGCTTCTGCCCCTGGTTCTGGCCGACCGGGCCATATCATGCCCGACCTTCTGGATTCGGCCATGGCCGCAGGGCACGGCGTGGCGGTCTACAACATACACGACGATTGGCTCGACGTGGGACGGTCCAGCGACTTCGACCGAGCCCGGGGAAATGTATGACGCGCATCCTGGTTACCGGAGCCGACGGCTTCATCGGTTCGCACCTCGTCGAGCACCTCGTGCGCCAGGGCCACGAGGTACGGGCCTTCGTCTACTACAACTCGTTCAATTCCTGGGGCTGGCTCGACGCTTCGCCGGAGGATATCCGCAAGGACCTCGATGTATTCGCCGGCGACATCCGCGATCCGCACGGCATACGCGCAGCCATGCGGGACTGCGACGCCGTGCTGCATCTGGCGGCCCTGATCGCCATTCCCTATTCTTACCATTCGCCCGACACTTATGTGGACACGAACATCAAAGGCACGCTCAACGTGCTCCAGGCCGCACGCGACTTGGGCCTGTCCAAGGTCGTGCACACGTCGACCAGCGAAGTATACGGCACGGCCCAATTCGTGCCCATCACAGAAGAGCACCCACTGCACGGGCAATCTCCCTATTCCGCCACGAAGATCGGCGCGGATCAACTCGCCTTGTCCTTTCACCTTTCCTTCGACACCCCCGTCGCCATCCTGCGCCCCTTCAACACATACGGCCCCAGGCAGTCGGCCCGGGCGGTCATTCCCACGATCATAAGCCAGATCGCCTCCGGCGCGCGGCGCATCCAACTGGGGGCGCTCCATCCTACCCGCGATTTCAGCTTTGTGACGGACACGGCACGCGCCTTCGAGGCCGTTTTGCTGTCGGATGCAGCAGTCGGTCAGGTGCTCAACGCCGGCTCCGGCTTCGAGGTCAGCATCGGTGACACGGCCCAGATGATAGCCTCCGTCATGGACGCCTCCGTCGAGATCGGCCACGACTCCCAGCGCCTGCGTCCGGCGAAAAGCGAAGTGGAACGTCTCCTGGCCGACAACACCCGGCTGCGGGCCGTAACCGGCTGGGCTCCCGCCTACGGCGGCCTCGATGGCTTCCGCCGGGGCCTAGTGGAAACGGTCGACTGGTTCAGTGCCCCGGAGAACCTCGGTCGGTACAAGGCGCAGGCTTACAACATATGAGCACCTACGTTTCATTATGCGAATTCATTCGGTCCCATTTTCTCGGGCGGGATCGCATTGGCCTGCACGAGCCGCAGTTTTACGGCAACGAACGGGCGTATGTCATCGACGCCATCGATTCCACGTTCGTATCCTCAGTCGGGAACTATGTGACGCGTTTCGAAGAAATGCTTTGCCAGATCACCGGCGCGAAATACGCCGTGGCCACAGTCAACGGCACCACGGCCCTGCATGCCGCCTTGCTCGTCGCAGGAGTCCAGCCGGGCGACATGGTCCTCACCCAGCCTCTGTCCTTCGTGGCCACGGCCAACGCCGTCGCTCACGCTGGAGCGGAACCGGTCTTCCTGGACGTGGAAGAGGACACGTTGGGGCTCGATCCCGGGGCTGTGGCCGAGTTCCTGCTCACGGCCTGCAAAAAAGCCGATGGAGGTTGCCGCCATGTTGCCACCGGGCGGCGCGTGGCTGCGTGTGTGCCCATGCATACCTTCGGGCACCCCTGCCGCGTTGACGCGCTGACGGATGTTTGCGCAGGCTTCGGCGTCCCGGTGGTGGAAGACGCCGCCGAAGCCCTGGGGAGCCTCCGCCAGGGCCGACATTGCGGCACCTTCGGCCTGCTTGGCACCCTGAGTTTCAACGGCAACAAGATCGTCACCAGTGGTGGGGGCGGCGCCGTGCTGACCGATGATCCGGAACTGGCCCGCCGGGCCAAGCATCTCACCACCACGGCTAAGCTGCCGCTCCCCTACCGCTTCGTCCATGACAGCGTGGGCTACAACTACCGCATGCCCAACCTCAACGCAGCCCTGGCCTGCGCCCAGTTGGAGCAACTCGAGTCTTTCTTAGCGAGCAAACGCGCCCTGGCCGGTGAATACGCGACTTTTTGCGCCAAAGTCGGCCTACGTTTCGTGAGCGAACCCGCCGACACTCAGTCCAATTATTGGCTCAACGCCATCCGCCTACCCGATATCGCGACAAGGGAGGCCTTTCTTGAAACGAGCAACGATTGCGGCATCCAAACGCGTCGGGCCTGGGATCTGCTGTCCAGCCTGCCCATGTTTGCTCATAACCCGCGCGGCCCCTTGGAGGTGGCCACCAAATTGGCTGCGGAGTTGGTCAATATCCCGAGCAGCCCGCGCATACAGGACGCCGTGCACATCGCTCGTCGTACCCCGGAAAATGGGCAAAGGAGCCGTCCCCTTGCCGGGGACGCCTCAAGCAGATCATGAACATTCTTGGCCGGCTGGGCAGATGTCTCCTTAGCTCGCGCAGGGCGGCCTCCTATGTGGCCGGCCCACCGCCATGGGATTGCTGGCAGCGTTGTCGCGACCATGTCGAGGTGCACGCTACGGCCATCGTCGATCCTTGCGCCACAGTGCGCGTCTGGTCGCCGGACGTCCACCCGAGCATCCGTCTGTCCATCGGCGAGCGCTCCCACATCTTCAGCAGCTTCAACCTGTTGCGAGAAGACTCCACCATTCGCGTTGGCGCACGCTGCCAGCTCGGCAATGTCAATTTCGTCTGCGCTGATGCCATCACCGTGGGTGACGACGTGATCATGGCCTGGGGAGTCACGCTTATGGACAACGATTCCCACTCCACGCGCTGGGAGAAACGGGCCGACGACGTTCGTTGTTGTTACGACGATTACCTCGCCGATCGGGCGAACCTGATACGGAACAAGAACTGGACCCACGTAGCTATGTCTCCCATCACCATCCGGTCAAGATGCTGGATCGGATTCAACGTCAGCATCCTCAAGGGCGTCACCTTGGGGGAGGAATGCGTGGTGGGAGCGGGGAGCGTCGTCACCAAAAGCTTCCCACCCGGTTCCGTCATCGTCGGCAATCCAGCCGCTTGCATCCGGAGCACGTCTGCCGGGCTCAGTGGGAGCGGATCTGCAAGTTGAGGACTTTTTGGGGGGGCCTCAGAAGCGGGCAGCACCCTGTACTCTCTCACCGAGACCGCCAAGGTCAACGGCCTGGTGCCGTACCGTTATCTGCGTCACCTCTTTGAGCACTTGCCGACGGCAACTTCCGACGCCCAGCGCAAGGCCCTCCTGCCACCGTACATCGCTCCCAAAAGCCTGATTATCCCTACCTGAACTTCTGGCGCCTTCCGATTGCCCTGACAAGATGCGCCTTATTGAGCGCTTACTCACCAGCAACCTGGATTTCTCCGAATGGGGGGAAGCCTTCAATAACAAGCTGCTTGGTGCGGCTACTTTGGACCGGATCAGGCATGGAGCCTACAAAGTCATTCTCGAAGGAAGGAGCTATCGAAGCTCCCGAGAGGAGGCGGCGCTCAAAAATCGCGTTGCCGGTGCGGAGGAAAACACCTAACTTTTCGATGCGTCCGATCCCCGGTATCGCCACCCCAAGTGGCTCCATTAGGGCGGTCAATGACATGACCGATTGTGCGCCGCAAAGCTATATTTCTGCTATCTTGGCCGGCAAGCGGGGGATCAGCAAAGAAACTGCTAAAAAATTTGCCAAACGGTTCAACGTCAATCCCGATTTATTTTTTTAATGAGGTGGTCCGAGTTGGTTGGACAGTTTAGCGGCGCAGTTAAGCTATAGTCCGGTTAGTGCTCATGCCGCCTTGGAGGCCGAGTGGCCATCCCGGTATACGCCCATGGGACGGCGACCGTCAAAAGCCGTATGCGGTCGCTGCTCGTTGTAGAAATGAAACCAGTTTCCGAGCGCCTGGCTGCCGGTTTCGAACTCTCGCAGGTAGACGCACTCCCATTTCACCGAGCGCCACAGCCGCTCGATAAAGACACTGTCCATCCACCGGCCTTTGCCATCCATGGAGATGGCGACACCGGCATCCTTGAGCGCCTGGGTGAATTCCAGGCTGGTGAACTGCGAGCCCTGGTCCGTGTTGAAGATTTCCGGCACCCCGTAGCGATTCATGGCCTCTTCCAAGGCGGCGATGCAAAAATCCGCGTCCAAAGTGTTGGAGAGCCGCCAGGCCAGCACGGCTCGACTGTGCCAGTCCATGACCAGGAAGTCGCATAGATCTTGTGCCCTGGATGCGGCTGACTGGTCTTGGGCTTCTGGTAGATCGCCATCAGCCCCATCCTGCGCATCAAACGTCGCACACGTTCTCGTCCGATCACGATGCCCTGATGCCGCAAATGCAGCCGCATCTGGCGCGATCCGTAAAACGGCGTCTCCAGAAACTGCTCGTCGATTCGCCGCATCAGGTCCAGGTTCATGGCCGACTCGCCCTTCGGGCGATGATACCAAGTCGACCTGGCCAGCCCGAGGATGTGGCACTGTCGGGAAATACTGAGTCGGGGATGCCCACGATCGACCATCCCACGCCTTCGCCCGCGACTCACCGTTTGGCGAAGGCCCGCTCTAAAAAATCTTTTTCCACGGTCAACTGCCCGATCTTGGCGTGGAGTTCTCGGATTTCGGCGGGGGCATCCTTCTGCACGCTCGCCACCTTCCCGGAAAAGGCCGCAACCATGCCGCCTTTGGCCTGACGCTTCCAACCGGCGATCTGCGTCGGGTGCACGTCGTATTTCCTGGCCAGCTCCGCCAAGGTCAACTCACCGGACAGGCCTCAAGGGCCACTTTGGCCTTAAACTCCGCTGAAAACTTCCGTCGCTGGGACATCGAAAACCGTCCCTCATCACTTGAGGACTATAGCTTAGCAGGCTGCCCAGTTTTCCGCGACCAGCTGACCCAATGAGGCTTTCGTAAAAACCTTCAAACGCGATCAGGCAAGTCACCGGACCAGAGCACTCCCTGGCCATCCCAGGTTCGCAAGGCCTCTC
This sequence comes from Solidesulfovibrio fructosivorans JJ], assembly GCF_000179555.1. Taxonomy (NCBI): domain Bacteria; kingdom Pseudomonadati; phylum Thermodesulfobacteriota; class Desulfovibrionia; order Desulfovibrionales; family Desulfovibrionaceae; genus Solidesulfovibrio; species Solidesulfovibrio fructosivorans. Next base: position 40,768 of record NZ_AECZ01000015.1, on the reverse strand, counting down.
GAGGGTTCTCGTAGAGGAGGTACGAATCGTTGTAAAGCCGCCATGACGCTGGGTCAAACCAACGTTCTACGAATTGTGGTTCAGCTGGGTTGAGCACGTCTTTGTTGTAAAGGAATTTCAATGAAAGACGAGGGTTAGACATGCTAATACAGAGTTCACAATTCAAAATAAGCTCAAACATGAGCTCAACGGGGATGGATCTAAAATGTGGAGAAATGGTAACAATGTCGCAATGTCCAGCAATGGCAGTTATGAGAGGCTCATGACGTTCAAAAATCTCGCCTGGATGTGGTTTGACATAGACAACACTGCCTTTACTGGCGTATTGAACTAACAGATCAGCATACATAGCGCACTCTTGTTTAAGAGTGATATAGCCTAATTCTGCATGGTTCTCCGTCATAAGGAAGATTTCCGTCCGACCAGCATGACGATGTCGCAGATCTTCCAGATAACCTGTCAGCTCTGGAAGTGAGTCATGGATCAGATGCAATATCTCCAGGATGGTCTGCCGTGAAATCGTAGTTAAAGGGATGTCTTTCAGTGCGTAGCCGCTCTGGTCAACCGGCAGACAGGCAGTGGCCTGTGATGGTTTTATTTCGCGCAGAAAAGGATGTTTGACAACGCGGAGACCAAGCAGGTCAAAATGTGCTTTTTTCTCCACGAAAATGCCAAAAGAATCGCCGATCCACACAAAGCTGGCCATAGGCCATGCAGCCCGAGCGAGCCCGAGAGCTTGGCCAACGGCATCATGCGGGTAAAACACTATGTCATACCAGGGGGTCGGGCAGACAGATTTCAAGCGTTCTCCCGCCCTTCTCTCAAGCCAGCCCTTTGTAAGTGGCAGCGCCCATCGTGCGGTGAGGGGATAGCTGCTGCTGGCCATTTTCTCCAGACGCTCCCAGGACAGAAATGTAATCGAGGCTATCGAGGGACAGGTGTCAGCCAATTGCCGTATGAAAAGTTCATTTTTGTCAGTGGCCCCACAATAAAGAACGTCTAAAATAGCATTTGGGGCAACCGTATGATGAGCCGCGAAGCCCATGATCAAGTTACATGGGGTATACGCCAGAAGAAGCACATGATTCTTTGACTCTGCAATTGTGGTCATATATCTAATCCAAAAAGTAGCATCTTACCTGAGTATCAAGGAAAAATTCCACGCCAGAGAAGTGGACGCCAACATGCCTTAGTCATGATGGCCTGCCCGTGTTAGTCTGGAATGGTTTTGAAGATGGCTAAGGATGAGGTGCCCCAGTTGGTTGTGCAGGTTGGCGGCGAGGTTAAGCTATAGTCCGGTTGGTGGTCAAAGAGCGACACCTGATTGAATGCTTCTTCTGTAAAATCAAAGAATTCCGTCGTATCGCAACCCGTTATGAAAAACTGGCCAGAACCTTTCTGACCATGCTCACCATTGCGTCATGCCTCATCTGGCTTCGCTAATTTGGAGACATTCCAGATGCGACAGACAAGAGCCGGCCGTAGACACTCCCGGTGGAGGCAGAGGCGGCTTGGCACTCCGGTGTGCCAAAGAGCGGTTTTGCTCCAGTCGGGCGTTTTTCTCTCAAAGCAGCTCATTTTCCATGGCTTGCGCGCCGATCTTCTCCTTGATTCCTTCACCGGATGCGATTTCAGGCCTGATTCACCAGCCCCCAGAAAGGTGTCACGCCACTGGGACAGCGTGGCGGCGGTGACCACCAGCTTCTGGCTGACCAGATCAATGTTTTCCCCGCGAAGAAGTCTGAGGAGAGCCTGGGTCTTGTGCCGCGCCCAGAATCGCTTGGGCGCTCCTCCCTCGATTTTCATTCGACACCGTCCTGGACGGCATTTGCATACCGCCAAATTGGTGTCAAAGAAAACTCTAGGCCAATCCAAGTCAGTAATCTGAATTTATAAACATTGCGAGCGCACGATATGACCGATTTGGAAGCTTATTCATAAATATTTCTTTGAGAGTATTTCCCATAATACAATTGTGTCGCCGTCAAGTATACCCAAAACAAACGCACGTGCTTGTGGCAAGCGCGTTTAAGTTGTCTTCATGATAAGCTTGTTAATCAGTTTAAATAAGTCGTCTGCAAAATCAAGCTAGCTACTGCAGATACGCACTGACAAGATCATCAAACAAAGCCAACATGCGCTCACCAGCTTTCCCATCAAGATGGCAAAAGTTGTTTTCTGAAGCTTTTTGCGCCTCATGAACTCGCGAATAGAACTGCGGGTCATTCAGCAGTGAGTTGAGAATTGCCCTGTACTCCTGCTTAGAGCGTACCTCACAGACACCGGACAATCCTTTGAAGTCGTCATAGTTATATTGGTATGCATCATAATTAACGACAGGAACTCCACATGAAATAGCCAACCTGATTGTTGCAGAGGTAACGGCAACATATAGGTCGGCAAGCGGAACCAAACGCTCAATAGGTTCCATTACGATTGTTGCTCCGCAATTTGCCAGACAGGCAACCTTTTCAAGTGTTATTCGTGGATGCAAATTAATCAGTACAGTAAAATTATTGCCACTCAACTCAGTGACAACCCCAACCAAAAATAGTATGAGTGTATCGTAGCAATCAAATTCATCGTTTTTCCAGTTTTCAGTGGTAAATTGATCCGGAGGTAAAGCAATCAAGACGATCTTATCTTTCATTTCAATGCCACAACGGGCACCCAATTTCTTACATTGCCGGTCCCGCTCAGAGAGATGAAAAAAAAGCGTGTCATCGGAAAGCGCGCCCGTGAGGCGTATCTTGTCCCTACGTATCCCTGCGCGAATATAATAATCAACCATAAATTGACTTTCAGCGGCTAGCGCGTCTGTATGGCCGCTGCTTATCAGCCAAGGGACATCTGGGGTCATTCCAAAATACTCGGAGCCAAGGACATAGATCGCCGGGAATATGAGCTGACGACCTCTATGTTCAAGAACCCAATGAGGGAATGCTTTTGCGAAAAGCCTGTTCCACCCTCTATCCGCCTGATAAGCGCTTACGTTAAAAAATGCTTCCGCCCATTCGAGTGTATTGACAATTGTGAATGGAACAATCGCAACAGGGACAGCATTCAAGTGTGCAGCACGAACTATGAAATTCCCTCTGAAAAAAAAGTTATCCTCAGGCAATATAATAAGAGCAGGAATTTGTTGTTGAATAAAATAAGAAATCTGTTCATAAAAAACTTGCTGTTCTTTTAAACCATAGAGCACATCGTCTTCAAACTTCTCAATTAAAAGCTGCAGACGATTAACGTTAACCCGTTGCCTCCTCTTTGATATTTCCGCCCACCTATACGCATAGAAATGTAACAAAAATCGTTGGAATCTTGTCTTTTTTTTTAAAGCATTCTGCTCCCTCTGCTGCAGAGCGGGAAAGTTCAAGGGAGGTATGATGCTAAAGAGTGCGACTCGTAAAAAAGTGTACGCATAAATTACTAATTGCACCACCTGGGCTACCATAATGAGCAACGCCTTGGTCTTCTTAGCTAAGTCTGTCGGCGATGAAAGCCATCGAAAGAAATTGTCAACTTTTCCATTTTCATGCCCCACCTTATCCGTCGTCATTTGACTAAAGGGCGTAGAATGAGAACATCTACTCGAAAAATAGTCTGCCGCAGGCTCAAAAGAACCTTCTGAATACAAATGCTCACTCGTCCAAATGTAGCTTTCATATGGCGCAGACTGGCAGTTATTATAATTGCAATCAAAGACTGCCGATGGGTAGTAAACGAATATCGGCGTATATCGGCCCGATGATTTGAGGAGATCGGCCACATCCATCAAAACGCGAAGATGGGTGTTTATAGTCACAAAAAGCAGAACATTGGACGCCTCATTCATTTCACATCACCACGAATCTGCAGGTACCAATCGAGCATGGAAACCTGCTCGGAAATCGTCGGGAGAACATTCGATTCTTCGGCAAGAAAGGCATGTACCTGCTTGTATAGTCCTGGCTTGAAATCTTTGTCCAAGCTGTCATCAACCTCGACCATTTCTATGGCGACGCTGCCGATTTTTTGGATCTGAAGCTTTTCAATCGGCCGAAAAATGAGCCGATGCTTACGCGTAAGCACCTCTACTCCCCAGCGTCCGGGGGCCTCCCAGTTGGCTTGGTAGGAAAAAAGCGCACCGTGTACCGATCGTCCAGCTCCAGCAAAGATAGATGATGTTGGGTGCCAAGCCAGACCACCTTGCGCATATGCCGACATTTCTTGCGGCATTCCACCAAGGTAAAATGCAAGGTCAATTACATGCGTCGAATTCGAGAGGAACCACTGCTCCTTTACGCCTTCTTCCTTCTCGATCGGTCCGATGACGTGACTCCATTCGGTAAACTCGAAGTTGAATGAGGTGACGCCGCCATCCTCGGCGATAATCCGCTTTGCGGCCTCAACTGAGGCATAAAAGCGCCGGTTGTAGCCGACGTAGACTGTCGCCCGCTGCTTTGCGGCAGCGTTATTTACGGAAAGGATATCATCCGCATCAAAACCACCGGGTTTTTCGACCAAAAGTTGGCGTACACCATGTGTAAGCAGTGCTTTTGCACTCGCTCCGACCCATTTTTCGCCAACCGCAACCACAGCGCGTTCAGGCAAGAAATGATTTGAATCCGCCAACCACGCGTCAAGACCTCCGCGTGACACGGCAATCCCGGTTTCGGCTGTAAACTTCTGTGCCGATGCTTCTGAGCGTCCAACCACGATAGGTGCTATCCCAATCGCTTTGAAAACTTTTGCATATTCGACAGCCATAGGACCAGCGCCGACGAGCAGAATACTCACGTTTGTCATCTCATTTTTTTATCAATATTAGGTGAATGGATATTCAGAGACTTCACAAGACTGTGCGCGAATTAACTCCCGCAACGGATCAAGCAAGCTTAGATGAGTCCGTACAGAGCTTGCATACGGTGTGAGCCCACACCCTCCTGACGCAAGCAAAGACTCGACGATTTCAGTTGTGAGCTGACTCTGATAGGGAATGGTCGCTACGCGTTCATTCCACACCCAGTTGGTGCTTGCTTCTGCGTGCCATAGTTTGCCTTCAGACTCCCTCACCACATAGCGCTGGTTTTCGGTGAAAATCTCGACCAGAATCGGGGCCGTTCCGGTCGGATAGCAGGTCATTTCACACGTTGTCCCATTGGCAAAATTGGCACGCAATCTGCCATTTAGTTCAAGGAAACTTGGCCGCTTACTCTTAATAGGAGTGCTATCAATTTCGCCTAGGCTTAGTTCGAAGTCGCCGCAACCAGAGAGGTGAACGACATGATCTAGGTAGTGAATTGCGTTGGTCACAAGGCCAAACTGACTACCCGTCACACGGTAGGACATACGGTCTGAGGTCAATTCTTGCCGAATGTGTTCATAACAGGGCATGACCCGCATAGGGCAGTTTACCCACACCATGGTTCCTGCCTCGGCAAAGCGACTTTCGGCATAGGCGTAGTCCTGACGCGTATTAAAAAGCAACTTCTCAAGAATGAGAAATCGCGGCTTTGAAAGGTCAAAAAGATGGTCAATAGCCTGCCTGCGAACATCTGAACTCGTCGCAATGATAGCCACATCCGTGCAATCGCTGTCGCGAAGACGCGTGGCAAAGCTGATGGCATGCCCGACTCCAGATTCAACCGCGTCGTAGCGCTCTTTTGCGACCTGCAGTGATGCTTCGGAAGGATCAATCACCTGGATATCTAGGGGGTATTTCACTGCTTTCAGGGCCTGGAGATGCCTGCTTCCCAGTTGCCCTGCCCCAACGATCTTTACTCTGAACATGTTAGTCTCCCAAAAAGCTGCGAATGATCTTCATCCCCACCGAACCACTTTTTTCGGGATGGAACTGACATCCATAGATGTTATCCTTTGCCACAACTGCGCAAATCTGGATGGCGCCATATTCGGTATCTGCCAGGCGGTGGGCTGGATTATCAGGAACAGCCATGAACGAGTGCACAAAGTAGCAGGAGTCCCCTTCTTTGAGATCCTTCATGATTGTTGCGTCCCATGAAGGACCTCCACTTGGCTGGGCCAACTCACCCCACCCAATGTGGGGAACCTTGAGCGCTTCGCCGCACCGAGACTGGGGCTGTATCGGTAAGATTTTGCCCTCAATGATATTTAGACCCGCATGGGTGCCAAATTCCGAACTTTCTGAAAGCAGCATTTGCATCCCAAGACAAATGCCAAGCATAAGGCGACCGCTTTCGGCATATTGTTGCAGGGGCTCGACCAGACCACGCTGTCTAAGCCCGTCCATGCCCTTTGAGAAAGCCCCCACGCCTGGTAGGACCAAGCATGATGCATTCATGATGTCGCTTGGCTTGTCGGCAAGCAAAACCTCTGCCCCGCAATGACGAAAGGCATGGGTAACGCTAAAGATATTACCTATTCCATAATCAACGACTGTTACCTGCTTTGCCATGTCTTAGTGCCTTTCTTCCAGCAGACGTACCGCCAGACCCTCTCTGCGAGCGATGATCTGGATGTCTCGTAGCGCAATGCGGTCGTAGTGGAGCACATCGGCAATGGCAACTGCGTTGGCATGACCATTTTGCACAACCTCCACCAAATGATCGACTGTCCCCATTCCGCCGCTTGCAATGACTGGTATGGGACAGCAGTCTGCTACGGCTTTGACCAAAGCGATATCGAAACCTTTTCGCGTCCCCTCCTGATCTACTGAGGTCAGTAGGATCTCACCTGCGCCCAAGGATGCCGCCTTCTGCGCCCATTCGAGCACATCCAAGCCCGTGCGTTCCCGACCATTGTCAGTAAAGACTTCCCAGCGGTTGTCTGCAATGTACTTGGCCTCAATCGATGCCACCATACACTGTGAACCAAAGACTTGTGAGACTTCAGAGATAAGCTCTGGGCGCAAAACTGCTGCAGTATTGATGGCAACCTTATCGGCACCTGCCCTCAAGAGTTCACGAACGTCTTCGACAGATCGAATCCCTCCTCCAACAGTGAGGGGGATGAAAATATCGCGCGCGGTTCTGCTTACGAGTTCATTAAGGCTGTTTCTTCCATAAAGGCTTGCAACGATATCCATGTAGATCAATTCATCAGCACCTTGCTCGTAGTAGCGACGAGCAAAATGTTGCGGATCACCAACCACGCGCAGGCCTTCAAGGTGAATGCCTTTGATCAGATTTGGTCCCTTGATATCAAGCCGGGGGATAAGTCGTACGCCAGCCATACTCACACACCCTGCTGCCAAACCTGCCGACGGAGCTTCCATTCACCGTCTTCAAATTTCCAAAGATGCGGTGACCGGAAGGTGTCGGCCAGATGCATGAAGTATTCGCGGTCCATAATGGGCTGCTCAAACATCTTGCTCGCTTCGGGGAACTCGTTTGCGGGGATGCTGAGGTAGTGGAAGATTTCGTTTGCAAAGCGTTCGGGGAACTCACCATCAAATTTCTTAACCAGCGCCACCCCTTCATCTCGTGTAATATCACCCGAGCGAATTTCTTGCGCTGCATCATAGGTCGCACGACCGATCCCAAATTTAATGAAGGTCGTGTAATAATGAAAATCGTCGATGCGATCATCAATACTGTTGTATTTGCTGTAGGTGCCTGGTGTACGCTCTGGGGAGGCTTGAAAACCGCCGTGCTCCACAGAGTAGTAATAGCAACTTTGCGGGTGCCATTTAAGGTAGTAGCCTAAGTAGTGCACCTCAATTTTTTGCTGCTCTATGTGTTCTGGATTGGCGGGTAGATAGGGCTGAAGCTCGTATTCCTGGACGCCGAAGTGCTCCTTCAGATCAGAGAGTGATGTGCCACCTAAGTAAATGTTGGACTTGTCCGATGCCGTAAAGTATGACCAATCCCGCTTGGCGGTTTGTGTGTCGGCAATGGGGTTCCCGTATTCGGCCTCGTTCTCGCCGTAAAATACCAGCGGAATCTTGTGAAGCAAGGCCATTTTTGGGGCCAAAGCCTTCTGTCCGAACATGAAGGGTTGAAAAGGATGGAACAGATTTTCCACGGCCAGGCGCGTAATCAAGCGGTGAATGCGCCCGTTTGGGGTACATAAGAAGTTGTCAAAGCCAGCATGAATCCAGCTTTGAAAGTTTTTCCAGCCCCACTCGGTGTAGACATGGGGAGCCCACGTAACTGTCAGCGGATGCATCCCATACGTGGTTCTGAGTATGTGGGCGGCGTAGAAGCTGTCCTTGCCCCCAGACCCCGGCACAACGCAGTCGTAAGCTCCGTCGTTGCGGCGATGTCTCTCACACAGATCGCGCAAGGACTGCTCGCGTTCGCTCCAGTCGATAGTTTTGTTTTTTTGCTCCGCCATGCGACACGCATCACAGACGCCGTCCTTGCCAAAGTGGATTGTCGTCTTCATGCTGTCTTTGGTGTGACCGTACTCAACAGCAGAGTTTGGCCGCTGATTGGAAATGACGCATTTCTTGCAAAAGTGCACATCATGCGGCAATCCATAACGAATGTCATGTAGATCCGAAGTTCGCGTGAAAGGCTCTATGTCGAATGTACGGCGACGCGGATACCTACTCATTATTTGTTCTCCATAAAGAACTTTAGTTGCTGAAAGTCTGACTCTGTGTCCAAGTCAATTGAAAGCTCGTCAGGCATTTCATAAGCAACTGTGCCCAGCGAAATAAATTTTTTATGCTTCATCATCCACTCTGTGCGGGCAAGATAGATTGCACCATTGAGAATGAAAACCGGTGGAAGATCCTGTCGACGGGCAAACTCTGCCGCAGGTAAGAGTGGCTGCAGTTTGTTGCCTTTGCAAAGTGTAAACATCCAATAGGGACTCTCTTTTGCTTGGCAGACCGATACGCACGATGGTGCGTTATGCTGCTGGCAGTGTTTCATAGCACTGTCAATATGCTCAGCAGTGCGGAGCGGCGATGTTGGCTGCAGAAGGAGCACCCAGTCAAAGCCAGGGCAGCGTTCTATCGCGTCGAAAACCACATCAATGGAAGGGGTGTCGTCTTGTGCAAGCCTCGCCTCGCGCGTGAAAGGCACTTCGCACCCATGCGCCAATGCCACACCTATGATGGTGGAGTCATCAGACGACAAAATAACTCTATCGACGAATCGAGATCCCTTGGCGGCTTCTATGGTCCAAGCGATAAGGGGCTTGCCGCCGACTTCTCGGATGTTCTTTCCGGAAACACCTTTTGAGCCACCCCGAGCCGGTATGATTGCAAGTACAGTTCCTCCGGCTAACATGTGTCTTTCCCAGAAGCAGAGCATATTGACCTTGCACGCTCTAGTTCTTCCATGCGGCCCACATCCAGCCAGTATTCATGCAGTGGATAGGCTGTGGTGACTATCCCGCCATCTCGCAGTTTGTCGAAAAGCATGGGCATGTCAAAGTGGGTATCACCTGGAATATAACCGCGCACCTCAGGCGAGAGAGCATAGATTCCAGCATTCACAAAAAAGTTATGAACCGGTTTTTCCTCAATTGAAGTAATACGAACGCCATCAATATTTACAACTCCGTAAGGTATCTGAAAATCATATTCGCGCACCGCCATTGTCGCGGAGCTCCTATGCTCTTCGTGGAATTTGAGCATTTCGTCAAAGCGCATTCGCGTTATTAGATCACCATTCATGACAAGAATCGGTTCGACTGGTAGCGTAGGCAATAACGACAATGCCCCAGCAGTCCCCAAGCGTTTGTTCTCGTGCAAGTACCTTATTTCTGCACCATATCGAGTACCGTCGCCAAAGTAGTCTTGAATTGTTTCTGCTAAGTAGTTGACGGATAGATAAAATCGACGAAATCCTTGCTCCAGAAAATTTTCCAAAATACCTTCTAAAATGGGTTTACCAGCCACATGAAGCATGGGTTTGGGGCAAGTTTTTGTCAGCGGCCGCAGGCGCGTCCCCAGTCCACCAGCCATGAGCACCACCCAGTTTGGGTGTTCGACCACGCCAGTCAGAACTTCAAGTGTGACAATTTCAACCACACGCAGGTTTTCATCCACAAGCGGAATGTGACGAAGCACCTTGCGCCGCATCAGCGCCAAAAGCTCGCTTGATGTCGTGCTTATGGATGCCGTAGTCGGATTGCAATTCATAAAGTCAGCCACAGGAGCCTGCATATCGCATCCGCGTAAGATGGCCCGTCGCACATCGCCGTCACTGAGTAGCCCCGCCAAACGTCCGTCTTCGTGCAACACCACTGCCAACTGCGAACCGGTACTATCAATGTGTGCGATGGCATCACGCAATGTCGTTTGCGGGCTAACAATCATGTCACGTAATTTTTTCATACTCATCACATTTGACCAGCAGGATTTCCCTTGACCAAGCTTCCGTCAGGAACATCCTTTGTTACAACTGCACCAGCGGCAACCACTGCATCGGCACCGATTCTTCTTCCCTGCAGCACAACAGCGCCAGCACCAACGAAAGCCTTTCTCCCAATATGTACATTGCCGCAAAGGATTGCACCGGGACCAACAAAGGCGTGATCAGCAATTTCACAATCGTGATCTATTCTTGATCCAGTGTTGAGTATCGTATTGACACCCACACGCGCGCTGCACTGTACTATGGCACCGGCCATCAGTTGAGCACCTTCACACAACTCCACATGCACGCTGATCACTGCTGCCGGGTGGAGTACCGTGGCAAAGCTAAAACCGCACTCACGACATCGGTCATACACGCTTTGTCGCGCAGTGGATCGCGGCTGTGCGCCAATGCCGTTGACCAAGGTGAACTCAAGGGGGGATATCGTCGAAAGCCAACTTTCGTCCCCAACCACAGAAACACCCAAAATTTTTTGCCCAACAGCAATGCCTGGATCCAAAATGGCGCTCACACATGCACCAGTTCGCTCAACTGCATCGATGAGTACCCGCGCATGGCCTCCTCCCGCCAACATGACAAGCTTGCTTTCAGGCATCAATGAGCTCGTCTCGTTCGTAATGACGACCTGCAGCCGTGCCTTGCAGCTCCCAGTAGCGAAAGGGGGTACAACCATTGCCCGGACGCTTGCAAACAAGGACCAAGGGGTCACAGCGCTGCGTTGCTCGCGCTGCCACGAGGCTCTTGCGTGCAATGGGCCGATTCTTCCACTCACTAGGTGCTGGTCGCTTTATTCCATCGCCTAGACACCTCTCGACATCACGGATGGCACAGACCATTTCAGCAAGCTCTGCTGGTTCCAGTGAGGCTTGATGGTCAGGGCCAGGTAGAGTGCGGTCCAGGGTAAAATGCTTCTCAATAATTGTTGCACCGCGCGCCACGGCAGCGATTGGAATGTGGATTCCCTGCGTGTGGTCGGAATAGCCAACCCGGAGCCCAAATGCTTGCGCCATGGTGTCCATGGCCCGCAAATTGACCTCAATTATTGGAGCCGGATACTCAGTCGTGCAGTGCAAAAGTGTGACACGCTGCCGTAGCAGGGCTTGTCCTTCCTTTGATGTGTAAGCCTGCACAAAGGCTTCTGGTGAGGGTACTGCGTCTTTGGGGGCCACAAAGCCAAAGGCCAACACACCAAGGGCAGCCTCAACCTCTCCTAACGTGGACATTCCCGTGGACAAAATGACCTGTGCTGCCACACCTGCGATCTCCAAAAGAAACGGTGCATTGGTGAGATCGCCAGAGGAGACCTTTATGGTATCGAATTTGAAATAGTCGGTGAGCAGTCGTAAACTATCGCAGTCAAAAGGTGTCGACATAAAGGCAATACCACATTTATGACAGTGGTTTATAAGATATCCATGCTGCTGTTTATCCAGTTCGAGCTTTCGAATCATGTTGAACTGGTTTTCGTCAGGATCAGTCGTACACTTTTGATAGGCAGCTTTAGGCGCATGTTTCGCCACAAGGTTCTCGGCGCGGAAAGTTTGGAATTTTACAACATCTGCGCCGGCTTCTGCCGCAGCCTCAATCAATTGGAATGCTAAGTCGAGTGACCCGTTATGATTCACTCCAGCTTCAGCAATAACGAAAGTGGTCATATTAGTATTTGTGCTTGATATCAAAAAAAGATTTCTGAATTGTTGGTAGTGGCGCCTTGAGCTGCCTCAATATTGAAGCACTAGCATCGCCACAGCCATAAAGTGACTGCGTTTGCAGGAGTTGGATGCGAAATTCTGGAGATAATGCGTGCCGTATCGCTTTGGCTATGTCGGTTCGATGCTCTGATGCATCGATGACTGAGCTTGCCTTTAAGCGTCCCTTCTGACGGTCACCTATGTTGACTGTGGCCGTCTTAAGCGCCGGTGCCTCTATAAGACCGCTAGACGAGTTTCCAACGATGACGTCGGCTTGGCGTATAAGACTTAGGTAGCGTTGCTGGCCAAGTGAAGTATACGCTCTTATCCGCTGCAGATCTTCAGCCACGAAGCTGTTGATAATCTGACGCAAGGCTCGCCCACCGCTATCGGCGTTGGGATAGGTAAACACTATAGAGGCATCTTCGAATTTCCTAAGGCCGGCAATCAACTCCTTCATGGCCTTTTCTGGCGAATCCATCCCCAGAGTAACCGGATGATACGTCACCACAAATAGTGGTTGTCGCAAACGCATATCCAGGACCTGCTCCAGTTCTTCACGTGTGAGCAATTGCGTGCGACTAAGGTGATCTAAGCCCGGAGCCCCCACATTGAACACGCGCTGTGGTGCCTCACCAAGCTGGACCACTCGCTGGCGGTAGGGCTCTGTGGCAACAAAGTGCCATTGCGCCATCTTGCTAATTGCGTGGCGGATGCCTTCGTCGTAGGCCCCTTCAGACGTTTCACCTCCATGGATGTGCGCAAGTGGAATTCGCGCCACCATGGCGGCCTGAGCAGCCGCAAAAATTTCGAATCTATCCCCCAAAACGATTATGATGTCCGGCGCAAGGCGGTCCAAGGCATCAGCAAAGCCGATAACACCAAGGCCCATGGATTTTGTTACGGCAACGGGTGTATCCGCCGATAGCAACATCTCGACCTTGGCATCAATTGTAAAACCGTCAACTTCAATTTGTCGATACGTAAGCCCAAACTCAGGCGACAAATGCATCCCCGTCGCAATGATCTGCAACTTAAGATCAGGGTCAGCAGCAATGTCCTTTAGCAGCCAGTAGAGCAGACCATATTCAGCGCGCGACCCCGTCACGATGCAGATTTTAAGGCGCGAGTCCACTATGTTCCTCCTGCAAGGAAAGAACTGCTGGGGAGCTTGACGAGGCTGGCTTCCAGATCTGTTTTATGCGCACAACCAACATACCATTTGCCATTTTTTTCGGACCAGTCAATTCTTGAAGGTGGTCCCCCTGGTTCAGGTTGTTGCCGATCATCCCTGCGTAGGCCTTGGGTGTCATCTTCCCTAGGCTTGCGTAAGGCCGGATTTCGTTGTACTGTTTGCGCCAGTCCTCAATGATTGGCCTTGGCTTCCACTCTTGAGCGAAACCACTCCTTGGACAGGCACTCGTCTCGGTACTTCCCGTTGACGCTTTCGACCATGCCATTCTGCCAGGGCTTACCGGGCGTCGATCAAGACGACGCCCAGCGATTCGTTCGCAGCCCCGCGCAGCAACGCTTTGGACACGAACCCCGGCCCGTTGTCCGAGCGCAGATAGCGCGTCTCGCTGGCAAGGCGCGAGAGCACCCCAATCACCGGCCCGGAGCGAATACTCCCAGCTACATCGATAGCCAGACACTCGCGGGTATATTCATCGATGAGTGTCAAACATTTCACCTGCGGACCGTCGGCGTAAGTATCAAACACGAAATCGTAAGCCCATACCTCTTTGGCCCGTTCGGCAACTGCGGTCGGGGACGTGAGCCCGCAACGCGTTTCCTGGCGCGACTCGTAGTGCAAAGTCGAGCGGGAGGTGGACAACAGCGCACACGCCCTGCGTTATGACAACCCGCGCTTCGTCGTCGGGAGCCACCTTCTCGAGTTTCAGCTGGTGCGAAAAGAGCCGAGCAGGTCAATACATCGATAGTCTTCTAGTGTCCATGCTGGAGTTGCCCCCGCTAAACCGGACACCCCACAGTTGCTGACAAGCGGATAAACTACCTGGGTGAGAGCATCCGCAGCCCCTTTGTGTGGGGCACCTCGTTGTAGTCCTCGAACCAGGCTGCCAATTTGCTGAGGGCGGTCTGCGCGTCCGGGCGGTCATGGACATACACGTAATCGCGTTTGAAGGTCTTGACGAACGCCTCGGCTATGCCGAGGCTCTCCGGGTTTCTGACTGGGGTGAACCGGCTAACTAGGCCCAGCCAGGACGCAAATTCCACAGTCTCCTTGGCTGCGAAGCAGGAACCGTTGTCGGTCAGCCTTTCGACCCGGTGCGGTGCACGGCTTGTCCCGAATCGCTTTGAGCAGGGCGCACACTCGGCGATAGCCGTAGGTCACCCGCCCGTCGACGATCTCGCGGATCAAAGGCAGCAGGACTTCATCCTGGGCCTTGGAATAACGGGACGGACGGTTCTTTGGGCCGGCGCCAGTTGTCCGGACAGCTGCGAACGGGCCACGTCGAACGCCTCTGCCACCCGCTTCACAGGGAAGCCCAATAATGGTGGCCTGTTTCTCCGTGAATTCGGGGTCAGGGCTCTTGCCGCACCAATGCCGGACGTTATGGGGCTTCAGGTCGCCAGCGTTCGGGATGCGGTGGATCGTCCCAACACCGAAACCCGTTGCCTCGGCGAGCTTTCTAACGCTTCCAGGCGTAAGAGCCATCTACCGGAGTCGTGCAGGCAAGGGCCATCACCTCCAGTCGTTGCTCCTGAGATATGCTTTCACGACGCCCGCGTCCGGGAGCGTCTACGAGACCGTCAAGGCCAACCGCCTGAAATCATTTGCGCCATTTGAGGCAGCTATTGTAGCCAAGGCCTGTTTTCTCGGCGATAGCCTTCAAAGGCAGTCCTTCGGCTGCGGCCAGGACAACCCGTGCTCTGACGGCAAGGCGTTGTCCGGTTTTACCCGATGCTTCCCACAAGCGCAGGGTTGCCAAGTCCTCAGGCGTCAATTCAAGTCGCTTGGTTGGGGCTCCCGTCTCACTCCTCCTGGCGCAACATTATACATATCTATTTGAGGAACGCTACACTAGGAGTTTTCTGGCCGGCTCCGTCATCGCCGGCAACCCCGCTGCATCCATCCGAGACAGGCCGGACGGGTCGAACGCTCCGCTTGTACGCCGGCCTTGAAGGTCGGCGCTGTTTCATGTATCTTCGGACTTATAACACATTATGGCTTTGAAACTTCTTCTCATCGGCGCCCGGGGCTTCATTGGTCAGGCCGTGGGCGAGGCGTTCGCGACCGATGGTTGGGAGGTGCTCGGCCTCGACTTGGCCGGGCGCGACCGCCGGGCCGAAGCCTACCCCTTCCCGGTCCGCGAAACGGATTACACGCCGGACAGCCTCGGCGGCGTCCTCGACGCGTTTGCGCCGCAGGTCCTGTTCCAAGGGGCCGGCTCAGCCGGCGTGGGACAATCCCTTCGCGAGCCCGGACGGGACTTCGCTGCCTCGGTGCTGCTCTTCCAGGGCGTGCTGGAAGCCCTGCGTTTGACCGGGGCCCGCCCCCATGTCTTCTATCCCTCCAGCGCCGCCGTCTACGGCGAAGGCGCAGGGGACTTCGCCGAGGACGACACTCCCGCCCCCATTTCCCCCTATGGCTTCCACAAGTGGCAATGCGAGCTGTTGGCCCGCCAGTATGCCGCGTTGCACGGCATACCGGCCACCGTCCTGCGCCTTTTTTCTGTATTCGGGCCGCGCCAGCGACGCCTGCTCGTTTGGGAGATCTACAACCAAGCCCGGAACGAGGGCCGCATCCTGTTGCGCGGCTCCGGAAGCGAAGTCCGGGACTACTTGTCCGTGGAAACGCTAGCCCTTGGCGTGCTGCGCCTGGCCGACCTACCCAACGGGGGCTTGCGCCTCGTCAACCTGGCCTCAGGGGCGGGCACCCGCATTGATGCCCTGGCCCGACTCGTGGCTAGGCATGTCGGCCCGGACATTCCGGTGGAGGCGGCCGGCCGACCGATTCCGGGCGACCCGGGGCGTCTGGTGGCCCGCACCGACCGTCTGAGCATGCTGCTCGGCCGGCCGCTGCCCTTCGACTTCTCCGCCGCCCTCGCGGCCTGCCTTGGCAGGTGGTCGGACCGTGGCTAGGGGGCTGTGCCTCGTGTTGGCCGGCGAGTTGGGCAGCCCCCACTTCCGGCGCTGGTGCAATCAGCTGCGCGATGCGGACCTGGACGTCCGCCTGGTGCACACCGGTGCGGCGCCACCCGCCTCCCTTGCGGGGTACGAAGATTGCGTTTTGTACCTGCCCAGGATTCCTGCCGACGCGCCGGACCACGCCCTGGGCATGTTCGGCGGCTGGGGCCGACGTCCGTGGTGGACACCGCGCGGTTTTCTCTACAGGGCGTTGCGCCTTCTGGGCCTCGTCCCCAGCGGCCGCTCCACGCTTTGGCTGAGCCTGCTGCTGCTGTTCCTGCGGCCCCGGCTCGTCCATTCCCACGGACTCAACGTCAATTGGCAAAATCACCTGCTCCCTGTGCGCAAGGCGCTTTCGCGCCTGCCCGCCTCCAGGCGTCCCCCCTGGATCTACAGCTCCTGGGGCACGGACTTGGATTTTTTTCCCCGGTTCAGGAAAGACCAGGCGCAAGGCATTCAGGACACCCTGCCTCATGTGGACGTTCTGGTCACCGAATGCGACCGCGATCGCGACTTGGCCCGCGAATTCGGATTTCGAGGCCTTTTCTGGGGCAAACTGCCCATGTTCGGCGGAATGACCGAATCGGAGCTCTCCTTGCCGCAGGCCCCTGCGGCAGCCCGCCGCCTGATCCTCGTCAAGGGGCGCGACAATACGCTCCCCCTCGAGAAGGGCGGCGATCCCGTCGGTCGCGCCCGCTTCGCCCTGGACGCCCTAGAGAGCCTTGGGGATCGCTTGAAAGGTTGGCGGGTGGTCGTGCTCCAGGCCTCGCCCTCCATCCGCCCGCGAGCGAAAGCCCTGGCCGCGGGAGGCATGGACATCCGCGCCCCTGGCCGATTATCGTACGAGAAAGTCCTGGCCCTGTACGCTCAGGCGCGCATCTTCATGGCTGTGACGGTCAACGACGGCTTGCCGAGCTCCCTGTGTGAGGCCTTCGGCCTGGGCGCTTTTCCCATCTACTCGGACTTGCCTTCCGTGGCCGAATGGATCAGGCCCGGGGAAAACGGATTTCTTATTCCGGCGGACGATCCGCAGGCCATCAAGGACGCCTTGTCGCGGGCCATGGAGGACGACGCCCTGGTCACGGCGGCGGCCGTCTACAACCGCGAGCTTGTGCGACAGCGGCTCGAGTATGGTGCGGTCAGGCAACGCGTTCTTGCCCTGTATCATGACGTCGCGGCCCTGCGACGCAACCCGTAAAGAGTATCCCATGCGCATTCTCGTCCTCGGCGCCACCGGCATGCTCGGCCATGCGCTCACCTTCGCACTGTCGCGTCGTCCCGGGCTCGACGTGACCGGAGCGGCCCGGAATCCCGAGCGCTTGCGAGGCCAGGCTCCGGAAGCCTTCCTGGCCCGCCTGCGCGGTGGACTTGAAGCCCGCGATATCGAAACCGTGGCCGCAACCATGGACGCGGTCCGGGCCGATGTCGTCATCAATGCCGTGGGCCTCATCCGCCAGCTCCCCGAGGGCCGCCAGCCCCTGCCCTGCATCGAGGTCAATGCCCGCCTGCCCCACCAACTCCTCGAACTGTGCCGCGCCCGGGGCGCGCGCCTCATCCACATCAGCACCGACTGCGTTTTCGATGGGCACAAGGGGAGCCCTTACGTCGAGGAGGACCCACCCACGGCACGGGACGTCTACGGCCTTAGCAAATACCTGGGCGAGGTGCGCGAAGCCCCGGGGCTGACGCTGCGCACGTCCATCATCGGCCACGAACTGCGCAACCGCCAAAGCCTGCTGGAGTGGTTCCTGGGCTGCCGCGAGGCGGTCTCGGGCTACGCCAACGTCCTCTATTCCGGGTTACCGACCAGCGAATTGGCCCGGGTTGTGGCCGAGTACGTCCTGCCCCGGCCGCAGTTGACTGGGCTTTTTCAGGTGGCATCCACTCCGATTTCCAAGTACGAGTTGCTGCGCCTCGTGGCAGCGACCTACGGAAAGGATGTCGACATCCGCCGCGACGAGCGGATGGTCGAGGACAAGACGCTGTCGGGTGCGAAATTTTATCAAGCCACGGGCTACTCGGCGCCGTCCTGGCCCGAACTGGTGTCGGCCATGCACCGAGACCGCCAGGCATTTCTCTCGGGAGATAACAACAATGCATAACGTTTTCGAAAACAAATCACTCTTGATCACCGGTGGCACGGGTTCCCTCGGCAAAGTCCTGGTGCGTCACTTGCTCGAAGGCCGCAGCGGCTGCCCGAGAAAGATCCGCATCCTGTCCCGCGACGAAGCCAAGCAGCATTACATGCGAGTGGAGTACCAGGACCTGCAAAACCCAACCGATGAGATCATCTACGACAACTTCAAGAAGTTGCTAGAATTTCGCATCGGCGACGTGCGCGATTACGGCTCGGTGGTCTCCTGTCTGCGCGACGTGGACATCGTGATCAATGCCGCCGCCCTCAAGCAGGTGCCCACCTGCGAATACTTCCCCACCGAAGCCACCCTCACCAATATCATGGGTGCTCACAACGTGGCCCGGGCCATCCGCGAGCACGACTTCCCGGTGACCACCGTCGTCGGCGTCACCACGGACAAGGCCTGCAAGCCCATAAACGCCATGGGTATGACCAAGGCCTTGCAGGAGCGGGTGTTCATCGCCGCCAACCTGGACAGTCCCAAGACCCGATACATCTGCGTGCGCTACGGCAACGTTCTCGCCTCGCGCGGCTCAGTAATCCCGCTTTTCCACCACCAAATCCGTAGCGGCGGCGCGGTGACCATCACCACCGAGGATATGACCCGCTTCCTGCTCCCCCTGGAGCATGCGGTCTTCACCATCGCCACGGCCGTGGCTCAGGCCCAGCCCGGCGAGACATTTATCCCCAAGATACCCGCCGCCACCGTGGTCAACATCGCCAAAGCCCTAATCGGGGACCGGGACACGCCCATCAAGGTCATCGGCATACGGCCTGGGGAAAAAATCCACGAGATGATGATCTCCGAGGAAGAGGGCCTTCGCTCCTACGACCGGGGCGACTTCTACGCCATTAAGCCCATGCTGCCCGAACTCGTGGTGCCCGAGGACGCTGCGCCGCGTGGCCGCGCTTACTTGTCCAACGACGACCTCATGGATTTGGCTGCTACCCGTGCTCTACTGGAAAAACACGGCCTTCTCGTCGAGCAAGTGGAATCCTTTGGGGCCGACGGTGAGCTTTTGCGATGAAGGTCATGACCGTACTCGGGACGCGGCCGGAGATCATCCGGCTGTCCCAGGTAATTCCCCTGCTCGACGCGTTGTGCGATCACATCCTGGTCTTCACCGGCCAAAACTTCGATCCCAACCTGTGCGACATCTTCTTTGACCAGCTCGGTGTGCGCGCGCCGGACCATCGCTTCGAGTGTCAGGGCTCATCGGCCATGGCGCAGGTCGGCGTCATCCTGGCCGAGGTCGACGCCCTGCTCGAACGCCACAAGCCTGAGCGCTTTCTGGTACTCGGCGACACCAACAGCGCACTGTCCACCATCGCGGCCAAGCGCCGGGGCATTCCGGTCTTCCACATGGAAGCCGGCAACCGCTGTTTCGACCCCCGAGTGCCCGAGGAAGTCAACCGTCGCATCATTGACCATTCTAGCGACGTGCTCATGCCCTACACGGTCAACAGCCGCGACCACCTGCTGCGCGAGGGATTCGCCGCCAACCGGGTCTACGTCACCGGCAACCCTATCCATGAGGTGCTCACGCACTACGCCCCACAGATCGAGTCGAGCGACGTGTTGACGCGACTTGGGGCTACGCCGGGTGGCTATTTCTTGGTGACCCTGCACCGAGCAGAAAACGTGGATCTGCCCGACCGGCTGGACAGCTTTCTTGAGGGCCTGATCGCCATCCACAGCCAGTACAGCCTGCCCGTACTCCTAAGCCTGCACCCGCGCACCCGCAGCCGCCTTCAGGCTTCTGGCCGCGCCTTGGATAAGGGCGTCGTTGCCTTAGAGCCGCCGGGATTTTTTGACTTCGTGCACCTGGAGAAGAATGCTCGGGCCGTGCTCTCCGACAGTGGCACCGTGCAAGAAGAAGGCTGCATTTTCGGCATCCCCACCGTGACCCTGCGCGACGTCACCGAACGCCCGGAAACCATGGAGGCCGGCAGCAACATCCTCACTGGCTGTGAACCCGAGGATCTGCTACGCGCCCTGCGCTTAGTACTCGAACACGACGGTCCCTGGGTCACGCCTGCGGAATACCTTGCTCCGGCAGTCAGCCGCACGGTGGCCAAGCTGCTCTTTTCCCACTGGAGTTGATTTCATGCCCGCATTTGCGCCCAAGGTCTCCATCGTCATACCGGTCTACAACGGTTCCGAGTACTTGCACTACGCCATAGACTCGGCACTGGCCCAGACCTATCCGAATATTGAAGTCATCGTAGTCAACGACGGCTCCAGCGACGGCGGGGCGACCGAGGCCATCGCGCTCTCCTACGGGGCCCGTATCCGCTATCTCTCCAAGATCAATGGCGGCGTGGCCACGGCGCTCAACGCCGGCATCGCAGCAATGACCGGCGAATACTTTTCGTGGCTTAGCCACGACGACACCTATCCCTGTGACAAGATCGAAAAGCAGGTAGCCTTTTTGGACGCCCGCGAAGACCGCGAAGTGGTTGTCTACGGGGACTATACCCTCATGGACGCCAAAGGCAGCCTCTTTCATACTGTCCGCCTGCCGCACAGGCCGTCGGCGGCCATGCCCTATTACCTCTACATTGAGCAAAATTTGCATGGTTGCACCCTGCTCGTGCCCAAAAGCGCCTTTTCAAAGGTGGGGACCTTCCCCCTGCACCTGCGCACCACCCAGGATTACGACCTCTGGGTGCGCATGGCCATGCTCGTACCCTTCGTGCACCTGGCCGAAGTCCTGGCTCACGCCCGGCAACACGTCGGCCAGGGAAGTCGCACTCTCTCCTGCCATAAGGACGAGGTGCGCTGCTTTTTTAACAACAACTACCGCTTGCTAACACAAGACTGGATGCGCACGACCTTTGGCTCTGGGGGGTTGAGGGTGGCCTATCTCGGACTTTTGTCGCCCCTGGCCCGCGTCGGCCTGTACGGCTATTTTTGGGATGCAGTACGTCAATCTATGGTCGCCACACAAGGCTTGCCCCTCTCCCGCAGGCTGCCTGCCGTAGGCCACACCTCCGTGAAGGGACTTGGTGCCCTTGTTCAGGCCATAGCAATATACTTGCTGCCGTCTTCGGCTTGGAGATTCAAGCAAAAAATTCGTCAAATTTTGACCTATGCCAAAACCCTAAGCAATCGTTACCCCTTGCAGGAGCATTTTTCCCGGATTTACCAGAAAAACATCTTCGGCGGGGAGGAGTCCCGGTCCGGGGAGGGCTCCAGTCTGATGCAGACCGCGAAATTACGCCAGGACCTGCCGAAACTTTTCTGGGAGTTTGGCATCAAGAGTCTGCTCGACGCGCCGTGCGGCGACTTCCACTGGTTGCAACACATCGACCTGGGCCAGATCCGCTACGTCGGCATCGATATCGTTCCCGAGCTGATCGAGGCGAACCGGACAGCCTACGGCGATTCCCTGCACGTCTTCGACCATCTGAACCTCGTCAGCGACCCGCTGCCCACGGTGGACCTGATCCTATGCCGCGACTGCCTCGTACACCTGACGAACGCCGACGTCAAAAAGGCCCTGGCTAACTTCAAGCGTAGCGGAGCAACCTATCTGCTGGCTACCACCTTCACTTCCCGGGCGTCCAATGAAGAGCTTTGTGGCTGTTGGCGTGTGCTGAACTTGGAAAAACCACCGTTCAGTCTACCAAAGCCGCTGCGGCTGATCATCGAAGAATGCACCGAGGGCGATGGGGCATACGCGGATAAATCTCTGGGACTGTGGAGGCTTGCTGACTTATGTTAGCGGATCCAAAATGCCCCATCGTAACCATCCTAACGCCGACCTACAACCGACGGGCGTTTCTTCCGGAAACGATTGAAAGCGTTCTTGGACAGGATTATCCGAACATCGAGTACCTAATCCTTGACGACGGTTCATCAGACGACACAGCCGAACTGGTTGAACAGTATGGGAATTCTGTTCGCTATCTCCGTCACGACAACATGGGGGAGACGAAAACCGTTAACAAGGGATTTGCCCTGGCTTCTGGAGATATCGTTTGCGTCGTTAATTCCGACGATCCCTTATACAGTGACCAAGCCGTGAGCCTTGCGGTCGCCAGTCTTGTGGCCAATCCTGAAGCCAGCATGACCTATCCAGACTGGGTTTCCATCGACGCCCAAAGCCGGGTTTTAAGGCGTATGAGGCTGCCTGACTATACACTGCAAAACATGCTGGAAGATGCCAACGTTACCATAGGGCCTGGCATGTTCATACGACGAACAGCAATCAAAAAAATTGGACTTCGGGATACAACCATTAAGTATACCGGCGACCTCGATTACTCCTTTCGCTTAGCGGCCTCTGGGAAGATCATACATATTCCGAAATTTCTCGCCACCCATCGCGAGCATGGCGCATCCGCATCCAATACCTGCCAGGGTGCGGATATGGCCCGGGAAATCGCACGTCTGGGCTATGTTTACACCGATCAGCCCGGCACGCCGGAGGTCGTCAGGAAAAGACGCCACCGCATTTTGGGGAAGTGGCATTTTATCGCCCTGGACTACACGGGCAACGACAGGCAGGCTTTTCGCGAGCATATCAAGCAGTCTTTTTCTTACAGTCCGATGCTGTTTTGCTGGTTCTATCTCTTACGGCTGCTGTCGCGCGTCAAAAAATGCATATTCTCCAGGTAAGCTACACAGATGCGCTAGGACGGAGCTTCAATGGTTTCGACCTCGCCCGGGCCTTTGCCGCCCAAGGCCACACGACCTCCCAGGCCGTGTGGATAAAAACCGATGTCTCGGACACCTCCTGGCCACTTTCCAACTTCGCGGCGCGTCTTTTCTTTAAGTTCAGCTACTTCATCGAGCGCTGCTGCTCCCTGGAGTCCGTGTTGCACGCCACCCCCCTCCGGCTTGTGGCGTCAACACAGTATCGGCTGGCGGATATCGTACATTACCAACTGATCCATATCCCTTATTTCAACATCCTCTTCCTTCCCCTGCTGACGCACCTTAAGCCAACGGTTTGGAGTTTCCACGACATGTGGCCGTTGACCGGGCGTTGCGTGCATCCCTTCGCTTGCACCGGATGGCTGGAAGGCTGTCCGCGATGCCCGGACCTGACTACCCCTTTTGTCATGGCCGGGCAGGGTGCGGCCCGCATGTACCGGATCAAGCAGCGCGTCTACGAACGTTCGGACTTCGACATCATCGTCTTATCTACTTGGCTTCGCGATCGGGTGTCCCGATCACCCCTGACACGCAGCCACAGGACGCATCTCGTGCCTCCGGGGCTTGACACCGCTATGTTTAGCCCGGGGAATAGGATGCTGTCTCGGCAACGACTTGGAATTCCACAGGACAGGACCGTAATCGCTTTCCGAGAAGCCATCTCAGTGTTTAAGGGTCTGCCTTCCATTCTGGAGGCTCTGTCCAGTCTTGGCGACCGCAACGATATACACATCCTGACCTGCGGCGAAACTGGCTGCGTCGATACGCTTCTGGGACGGTTTCCCGTTACGGAACTGGGAGATATCACCACGCCCGAGCGCATGGTCGATTTCTACCGCGCCTCGGACATTTTCCTGATGCCCTCCACGGCCGAAACTTTTGGCATGATGGCCGCCGAGGCGGCCTCGTGCGGCGTGCCCTGCGTCGTGTTCGACGGTACGCCCTTGCCGGAGACGTGTTTTGCCGATGAAGGCGGCGGCATCGCCGTGGCCCAGGGTGACAGCGCGGCCCTGGCGGCGGCGGTGCGGACCCTGGCCGACGATCCCGCGTTGCGTCGCCGGGTGGGCGGGCGCGCCCACGAACTTGCTGTTTCCCGATACGATTTTGACCGCCACGCCGAAGCGGTTATGCTGGTTTATGAAAGTGTTTTGGGCAGACGACGCAAAGGCAAAAAAAATTTCTTGCACACTTGACTGTCGTATCACGCCCGACAATATGGCCTTAGGAACATATTTATTGGCACTATCCAAATTGTATCTATGGAAGGGAATTTCCCCGCAGACTTCCCGTATGAAGTCTGCGGGGCAACCCATGACGGAAAGAGTCTTTGGTCCAGGCCTCAATCATGACCGGTTGTCTACGCCTGCTAGTCCTGTTAACATTTTATCGGTAAGCAGACCATCATGAAAAGTGTTGTCCATTTTGTCCGAAAATCCACCCAACTACGGGCATCGTTCATCCGTAACCAGATCCAATACCATGTTCGCTATGCCCCTGCCGTAGTATACAAACAGTTCTCTCGGCAAAACGACGGCGGTTACGCCGCCCTCGACACGGCTGAGGGCCTCCCTGTATTGGACTTGAGCCAGGGTGCCACCTTGGTCGAAAAGGCGCTTTTCAAGTTAGCCTATTGCCTATCCGGTCGGGATACGAGTCGTATTGTCCGCTTTCTCGGCGAGCAGAACGCCACCGTCTTACACTTCCATTATGGCTCGGATGCCGGCATGTACGCCTCAGTCATGCGCGGGGCTGACCTCCCCTCAGTTGTCTCCTTTTACGGCTACGACTGCTCCTCTTTTCCGCGCATGTATTGCGGCTATGGCGGGCGGTTCCTCAGACAAAACGTCTTTGGCCCGGCGACCCGTATTCTGGCCATGAGTCAGCAGATGCAGGATGATCTGGTGTCTCTAGGGTGCCCAAGAGAAAAGATTGTGGTTCATTATTTCGGTACGGATATCGGGCGATTCGCCTTTCCGGCCAGGGAATACCCCGAACCGACCGGCCCCGTGCGCCTGCTCATCCTAGCCTCCTTCGTGCCTCAGAAGGGACACCTCATACTGCTTCGCGCCTTGCGGAAACTTCTTTCTCAGGGCGTGACCGACTTTACCCTGCGCCTCGTGGGCGATGGTCCCCTCCACGCAAAACTCGTCCGATACGTGGACGAGGCCGGACTAGCCAAGCACACGGACTTCACAGGGGCGATACTATACGGTTCACCGGAAATGGCGTCGGCCTACCAAGAAGCGGACATTTTCGTCCACCCCAGTGTCACCAGCCGGGCCAACGAAAAGGAAGGTATTCCTGGAGCTATCGTAGAGGCCATGGCCTCGGGTTTGCCAGTGCTTTCTACCTTCCACTCCGGCATCCCCTCCATAATTCACAACGAGGTAAGTGGCCTGCTTGTGCCCGAATACGATGTGACGGCTCTGGCCGAGGCGCTTTCCCGAATGATCGCCGATAGGAACCTGCGCGAGCGACTGGGGCGTCGGGGCCGCGAGCATGCCGAGCAATGCTTAAACATCCGGCATCAAGAGAAGGCGTTGGAGGCAATTTACGATCAGTTGATTGATGAGGGGAAAAGGCCGATACGTGACAATTGAGGGGAAATGTATCTTGGTGCTTGGAGGCACGGGGTTTCTCGGTTCTAGCCTACTTGAACCGCTGCTCTGCCGAGGCTGTCAGGTGCGTGTCTATTCCAGAGGAGGTCAGCCTGAACACCCCGTGCTCGGAGTGGAGTACCTCACCGGCGACATCAGCGATCGGAATCGTTTGCGCCAAGCCTTGGCTGGAGCAAAGTTGGTGGCCCACTTCGCCGACGCCACCTTACCACAGACCGCCGAGGACGATCCTCTGGCCACTCTTTCCGCCAACCTCGACGCAGCCTTCAACATCCTGACATTGTGCGCGGCTGGCGGTGTAGAAAGGCTTCTTTACTGCTCCTCGGGCGGGACGGTCTATGGTATCCCTCAGACCCTGCCCATTCTCGAGAACGCCGTACCCGCGCCCATTTCCTCCTACGGCTTAACCAAGTATGTCATCGAAAACGCCATCCGCTACTTCGGTTTTAAACACGGTCTCGATTATGTAATCTGTAGACCTTCTAATATTTATGGACCGGGCCAATCCCCGTTTCGCCAGCAGGGAATAATTGCTGTGGCGATGCTCAAGACTCTCCGCCAAGAGGCAATCACCGTTTTTGGCGACGGTTCGGTGATCCGCGACTACCTCTATATCGATGATTTAACGGATTTTTTCCTACGCTGCCTGGGGGGGGGGCCGGGGAATGTCACAGTCAATGTTGGATCAGGGAGAGGGTATGCAGTAAACGAAGTACTTGAGTTAATTCGCAAGGTGTCTGGTCAGCCTCTGGCGGTGGAGTGTCTGGCGGTCCGGTCGTTTGATGTCCCGGCCAACTACTTGGATATCGACCTCGCAAACAGACTTTATGGTTGGAAGCCGCGGGTGGGGTTGGAAGAGGGCCTGCGTCTCACTTTTGCGGCCTTCAAAAAAAGATTTGCCTGAGATTTCTCGCGAGAACACCTAACGTGGTGGGATGAACCCGTTCACTGACAGTGGCAGTATCATAGAAAGGTGATCAAATCCTTGAAGAAGGAAACCGGGCTCGGATGTCCCCAGGGAGGGGGAAGTACCTCAAGGAGGGCAAGTTACCTTCCGAGAGGAAAGGCATCCGGGACTGGCGCACTCGGCCCCTGACCAGCCAGGGTTACTACCGTCGCCCGGCCGGCTACGTCAGCGCCGAGCGCGATGCCATCGGGAAGCCAAGGCGTTGACCAGAACCCGCGAAAATGCCAGCCAGGGGCGTTTCAGGGTGAGGTTGCAAAATAGGAAGAAAACGTCCTGGCGGGGCGAATAGGGCCGGAATAGGCGTGGTTGAAAAAAAGAGCAGGCGAAGCGCAGGGACATTCCAGCTTGTCATCGGAATCTACTCGGAATATGTACTCGGAAAAATTTTTGACCGTGGAGTTGACCCGATTTCGTGGACAGATAATCCTTTGGAAGGAGAGGTCCACGATGTCGATACGTCCCCCGTATCCCCCGGAATTCCGTAGCCGGATGATCGATCTGGTTCGCTCGGGGCGCAGCCCTGAGGATCTGGCCAAGGAATTCGAGCCCTCCGGTCAGACGATCCGCAACTGGGTGCAGCAAGCAGATCGCGACGATGGTCTCCGCCATGATGAACTGAACTCCCAGGAATGGGACGAGCTTCGAAGATTGCGCCGCGAAAACAAGCAGCTGCGCGAAGAGCGTGAGATTTTGTCAAAAGCCGCGGCCTGGTTCGCCAAGGAGGCCGACTCGACTACGCGGAAGCGTTCAGGTTCGTGATGGCAAATCAGGACACGTATAGCGTTTCCACGTTGTGCCGCGTTTTGGGTGTCTCCCCCAGCGGCTGCTATGCGTGGAGCTCACCGTGTTGATCCGCAAGATTCATTGTTCATCCCGGCGCACATACGGCGCGCCACGAGTCCATGCCGAGCTGTCGGACCAAGGCTTTGCAGTGAGTCAGAAACGCGTGGCCTGCCTCATGCGTTCGCAAGGACTTCAAGGAGCGAGTCGGCGGCGTTGGATTCGTACGACTGTGCGTCAGGAAAAAGCTCGCCCAGCTCCGGACTTGGTAAAACGGGAATTTGCCGCACCGGCTCCGAACCGACTTTGGGTGGCTGACATCACCTATGTCCCGACGTGGGAAGGTTTCCTTTTCCTAGCGGTGGTTCTGAATGTTTTCAGCCGCAGAGTTGTTGGCTTGGCCATGGCCAGCCATATATGAGAACGGACTTGGTGCTTGCGGCTCTCACCATGCCGGTGAAACAACGTAATCCTTTCGGGAGCCGTTGCCGTACATTGAACATACGTCAATCTATGGGAACTGTCGGAGATTGCTTTGACAATGCCATGTGTGAAAGTTTCTTTGCATCGCTTGAGTGCGAACTGCTCTGGTAAAACTCGTTTCGCTCAAGACAGGAAGCCAGACTGGCCGTGTTTGATTTCATCAAAGGCTGGTACAACACCCATCGACGACATTCTGCTCTCGACTACATGTCGCCTTTGGCTTACGAAATGATGCATGCTCTCGCTTTCTGAGAGTTCAACTCGAAATGTCTCCACAAAATCGGGTGAACTCCAGATTTGATATTGAGCAACAGGCTGCGAAGCCTGCCGGTCAATAGCTGGACTTCCAGTCCGCTGATTTAAACCCACCAGCTTTAGCTGGTGGTTGTTTAGTGGATAAAAATGATGACGAAACAAGACGGCTATACCTTGGTTATTGAAGCGAATCGCTTGGACGCGCAGTATTGGAAAGACCTGTGGCAATACAGAGAGCTGCTTTGGATGCTGTGTCGGCGGGACCTTTCTGTACGCTACAAGCAGACAGCTATGGGTTTACTCTGGGCCATTTTTCGACCACTACTCAGCATTGGCGCGTTCACCGTCTTGCTGGGCAATGTGGCGAAACTGCCCAGTGAACCTGAGGTTCCCTATTCCGTTCTGATTTTTTCAGGCACTCTGGTCTGGAACTTTTTTTCCCAATGTTTGACCAGCGTCAGCAGCAGCTTACTGACTAACGGTAATCTAATAGGCAAGGTGTATATACCACGTCTAATTATCCCATTAAGCACCATTGCGGTCGCTCTGGTGGACTTTCTGGTGTTACTGCTGATTTTTTTGTGTGTTCTGGCTTGGTTTGGAATTGTGCCGCCCGCACAGTGTCCGGCCGCGTTGGGCTTCATTTTGTTGGCGGGACTTCTGGCCCTTGGGCCGGGTATTATACTAGCTGCGTTGACCTTGCATTACCGCGATGTGGCGCATGCTGCCTCGGTCGCCATTGGTTTTGGCATATACCTTTCCCCTGTGATGTACTCCAGCTCTCTGGTGCCGGAAAAATGGCGCATGCTCTATGATTTCAACCCAATTGTCGGGGTAGTAGACGGCTTTCGTTGGGCCATGCTCAGCACCCCGGCTTTTCCTACTCAAGCGGTGCTTTTTAGCTGCCTTTGGACGGTCGCAATGTTGTGGGTGGGCGTGCTGGTATTCCGGCGCATGGAACGTACTTTTGTGGATGTTATGTAGGAGCGTGCCGTGAAGCCAATTATTTCAGTAGAAAACCTGGGAAAACGCTTCCGCATTATGAAGGGTGCCAGGAGCAGCAGGCTAAACCCCGAGCCACCCAGCCTGTTTCGGCGCGGACCCAAGATGAATTGGGAAGATTTTTGGGCCTTAAACGATGTGTCTTTTGATGTCATACCGGGGGAGCGCTTGGGCATTATCGGCCGAAACGGTGCCGGTAAATCAACGCTGCTCAAACTTCTCTCACGTATCTCCGTGCCCACCACAGGGAGGATCACCCTCCGCGGCCGTGTGGCCAGTCTATTGGAAGTGGGCACAGGCTTTCACCCGGAACTGACCGGGCGTGAAAATATCTTTCTCAACGGTGGCGTCCTGGGTATGAGCAGAAAGGAGATTGTGCGCAAATTTGATGAAATCGTCGATTTTTCTGGGGTGGAAGAATTTCTGGATGTACCGGTTAAACGCTATTCATCTGGCATGTACGTTCGCCTGGGTTTTGCTGTGGCTGCCCATCTCGAACCGGATATTTTGATTGTGGACGAGGTTCTGGCAGTTGGCGATATGGATTTTCAAAAAAAATGCCTTGGCAAGATGGAAGAAGTAAGTACAGAACAGGGCCGTAGCGTGCTGTTTGTGAGCCATAATATGAATATGATGACAACCCTGTGCCAGCGTGGGCTGCTGATGGATTCTGGGAAGTGTGTGTTCAATGGCAATATGAGCGAGGCTGTGCTGCGCTACCGAGGGGGCTTTGGCGATCAGAGTCGTGCGGACTTTACGGATGCGGACGGCTTGGGAGATGCGACCGCAAAACCTCTTTCCATTCGATTGTCGACTAAAAATGGGGCTTCAGCCATATCCTTTGACAGAGAAGAGTCAATTCATTTGCACATGGAATATGAGGTCATGCAGTTCGTGGATGGGCCTATTGTTCCGCGCATTGACCTTATAACCTCCAGTGGTGAAACGGTTTTCATTTCATCTATGCCGGGCCTCACTCGCAGTGAGCAAGGCCGTTTCGTAGCAGAGTGCATCATTCCTGGGAAATTATTGAACGTCGGCCAATTTTCCGTTGATTTTCTTCTACAGTCTTTTGGAGGCACAGGCCGAATCGTGCACTTTGTTGTTGTGGCTCCTCTTGCGTTTGTGGTTACCGAGCGAATTTTTGAAAGCAATGACCGATACGGCTTCGGCGGCGCGCTGTCTGGCTGCGTCAGGCCGGATTGTCGATGGTCGCAAACACGAATATAACGTAACTTTTCAACATGTCTTTAGTCAGACATATCAAGAACCCGCGTCAGGCTAGGGGGCTGCAGGATAGTTCTGAGAAGAATTATTACTCTCAGTAATAAGAAAAGTACGCGTTTACGGGGTAGGTCAGATCCAGAATAGGTCCGACGCGGCCCCCTGAAATGACCGCGAGATGGCCTCGACGAGGACGGGGGATCAAAAGTCCTGGGTGATGCGGCGTGAGTCCCTGTGCATGCCGGCCATCTCCTCGACCATGACTGAGAACCTGGGGCCGAAGCCGGTGCGGAGCTCGTCGGGGACGCATGCCTTGTTTATCGTGCCGCAACTGGGACAGCGCTCGCGCAGCAGGTGGAAGTGGGTGACCGCTATCTGGACCTCGGGCAGCTCTATGACTTGGTGGGCGTAGTACGGCTCCAGGCTTGGAAAGTGAGCGTTGCCAGATCGGCATGGCCTTGGGCGGTCTCGGCTTGAACGGACTGTCGGACGAAGGCGGGCGGTTGGGGTTGGAGGAGTTGGCCTTGAGTTTGCGTTTCCAACTGCTGGTTCCGAGCCACAAGCTCGGTATTGCGCGTTCCAAGCTGTTTGATCCGGACTTCCTGTTGGTCGAGTCGCTCCCTGAGGACCTATATGCATGAAGCAGGGCCAGGGCGGCCGGGACCTCTTCGCTGAGGGGGATCTCCCCCGGATGGGAGGAAGCCATGACGACGATAACAGCATATTCGGCGGATATCGTCCGGCGTCAGCTCAATTTTCTGGTTAGGCCGTTCAGACCCTGTGAATGGATATAAAGAAAAGGTAGAAAATGTACACGGAAATATCTTGTTGTCGCCTTTGCGGCTCGACAGGCCTGAAAGGCATACTGAACCTTGGCGAACTTGCACTTACAGGTGTTTTCCCAAAAAATACAACGGACTACGTTCCCACGGGGCCGCTTGCGCTTTGTCTGTGCGACTCATGTCAGTTAGTTCAATTACAACATTCGTATGATATGGGCCAATTGTATGGCGATCACTACGGATACAGATCTGGCCTGAACCAGTCGATGGTTACGCATTTGCGTGAGAAGGTGGCTTCTTTATCTTGCTTTGTGTCACTACGTGATGATGATATCGTTGTTGATATCGGCAGTAACGATGGAACAACGTTGGGCTTTTATCCCGAGCATGTTCAGCGGGTTGGTTTTGACCCTTCGGCTTTGAAGTTTCAGAAATATTACAAGCCTAATATTGAACTGATCCTTGACTTTTTCTCTGCGGATCAGTTTAAAAAACATTTTGGCAAGAAAAAAGCCCGAATTATCACCTCTATTGCCATGTTTTACGATCTAGAAGATCCGCAAGAATTTATGCACCAAGTGGCTTCGCTGCTGGCACCGGATGGTATTTGGCATTTTGAGCAAAGTTACATGCCAGCTATGCTCAAGGCCAATGCGTACGACACGGTATGCCATGAGCATTTGGAATATTACGCCTTGGAGCAGATTAAATTCATGACAGACAAAGCGGGGTTGAAGATCCTTGATGTCACGTTTAATGATGTCAATGGAGGCAGCTTTGCTGTGACCGCAGCCTTGGCGGGGTCCCCACAACCCGAGGCCTCAGAGCTGGTACAGATCATTCTTAACCAGGAAGAAGCGCTCGGTTTGCACACACTCACCCCGTATATCACTTTTTCGGAAAACACACGTCGCCACAAAGACAATTTGATCCGGCGACTACAGGTGTTGCGCTCAGAGGGAAAGGTTGTTTTTGGGTATGGAGCGTCCACCAAAGGGAATGTGATACTCCAGTACTGCGGGCTGACTGAAAAAGATATCCCCTGCATTGCGGAGGTGAACGAAAACAAATTCGGGTGTTATACACCGGGTAGTCATATTCCTATTGTTTCCGAGGCCGAAGCCAAAGCAAGCAACCCTGATGTGTTTCTTGTGCTACCGTGGCACTTTAAGGACAACCTAATAGCGCGGGAAAAGGATTTCCTGCATCAAGGTGGAAAAATGTTTTTCCCTTTGCCTGAGTTTTCTTTGATCGGGTGAGTTGCTGATTTTCTATGAAGATGATGCTGAAAGGTCTTTTATGGGACGAATAAAGGCACTCGATGCTGTCTCTCCATTAGCCTACCGTCCGGATATTGATGGACTTCGCGCATTCGCGGTGCTGGCGGTTGTCGGTTATCATGCATTTCCCACTCTTTTCCCGGGTGGCTTTATTGGCGTGGATGTTTTTTTTGTTATTTCTGGATACTTGATAAGCGGCATTATTCTAAATAGTCTAGAGGCCGAGAAGTTCAGCTTTTGGGATTTTTATTGTCGCCGTATCCTCCGTATTTTCCCCGCGCTTCTCGCTGTGCTGACAACGGTTTTGATTTTGGGCTGGGCGTTTCTTCTACCTGATGAATATAGCGCTCTTGGCAAACATGTTTTCGGTGGATCCTCCTTTCTTTCCAATTTTTTCCTCTGGCACGAGAGTGGGTATTTTGACGTGGCTGCCAAGTCAAAACCCCTGCTACATCTTTGGAGCCTCGGCATAGAGGAACAGTTTTATATTGTCTTTCCTCTGCTGCTTTTTCTCTGTGTAAAAGGTAAGTTACGGGTGGGCTTCGTCATCGCGGCGTTATGTTTATTATCTTTTGCGGATAATATATATTTACATCGTACGGATACTATAGCGGATTTTTACTCACCGTTAGCTCGAGTATGGGAGCTTTTTTCTGGTGCACTGTTGAGGATTTTTGTCCGAGAGGGGGGGGGGCATGGGGTACCGTTTCAAAGTATGCTCAACGCTTGGTGCAGGAAAGCATTGCCCGGAAAAATACAATGTGGGGTCACTAATTGGCTGCCAAGTGCGCTGAGCGCTTCGCTCGGCGCGATTTGTTTAGGAGGAATGACGCTTTTTTATAGCAAGGGCAACCAAGCATGGCCAAGTTGGAAAGCTCTTTTGCCAACGGTCGGCACGATTTTGTTGATTAAGGCGGGCCGACAGCAGTGGATCAACAACGCCTTGCTGTCCAACCGTTTTGTTGTTGGCATCGGGTTAGTTTCGTATCCATTTTACTTGTGGCATTGGCCACTTATTTCGCTTGCTTTTGTTATCAACGGTAAGCTTGAGTCCGATATGTGGCTGTTGCGTCTGGGGTTAGTGTGTGTTTCTCTTTGCTTAGCCGTCCTGACATACTGGTTGATTGAAAAGCCAATTCGTTTTGGTAATTCAGCACGAAAAG
The DNA here is from genome assembly GCF_000179555.1 of Solidesulfovibrio fructosivorans JJ]. Taxonomy (NCBI): domain Bacteria; kingdom Pseudomonadati; phylum Thermodesulfobacteriota; class Desulfovibrionia; order Desulfovibrionales; family Desulfovibrionaceae; genus Solidesulfovibrio; species Solidesulfovibrio fructosivorans. The sequence continues at coordinate 7,276 of NZ_AECZ01000015.1, read as the reverse complement.
CGAAAGTGTGGTGCTTGATTACCTTGATGGTATGTGCCGGTGGTGTCGGTCTGTTTATATGGCATTACTCAGGCCTGCCGGAGAGGGCACACATGAAAGCATTCGCTGCGGCCATTGAAACCATGAATGGCACTGCTTCTGCTGTGCATGATGATAAGGCATTGCGATATGCGCCAGATATACCACATGATAGATACTCTTATTATGGTTACACAGATGTCGGGGGAAAAACGACAATAGCAGTGATTGGCGACAGTCATGCTCCTGTAGCGTACCGAGGAATGGCCAAGGTAAATGCAGGATTAGGGTTCAACACCTTTTTAGTCGCGAGCACTATATGGGTAGACAGACAAAAACCGACGATCATAACGCCACTTTTGGGCCTCTGGAAATATGCTTTAAAGTCAACACAACGCGACACAGAGCAGCGTACGCGGAAGATGCTTGAGAGTATTGTTGCAAAGAAAGATATTGTTGCAGTGTTTATTTTTACTCGTGGCCCCATATACTTTACAGGGTTTGAGCCGTCTGCCCCTACGTATATTCATCCTATTATTATACCTGCCAAGGGTTTTGCCGAAGCCCTACAAGACACCGTGAATTTTTTCAAAAAAGAAGGAAAACTGGTTTATATTGTGTCCGAGAATCCAGAATTGCCAGTTAATTTACGCCAATGTATATCCAGGCCTTTCAGTAAGGCCAGAACTGTGCCACGCCTCACAAAAGAGGAAGTTGTCACCAGGCAAAGAAAATACCTGGCTATTCTTGACAGCATAAAAGGGGCAACGGTTATCAATTCTCTTGATTTTTTTTGTCCACAAGGCGAATGTCTCTCTTTTACTCCTGATGGATTGCCATTGTACAGGGATAGCGACCACCTTTCTCTTGTTGGCAGCCATTTGCAGGCTGAGAAGCTTCTTATGCCCTACCTGCTACAACTAAAAGACAGAGGATACATTGAAGATGTTTCGGGCAGCAAAGAATGAAGATATTTTTAGCTATATTATCCTTTTATTGGGCGAAAAGCTGCTGAGACTAACATGAAAAAACGTAAATTACTTGTTGTAAGTCACATGGCGACTTTTTTTGCTGATCAGTTGCCGTACATTCAGCTTTGCATCAAAAGTGGGGGCTGGACGCCTGTTGTGCAGTTTGCTGTCCCGGAACAGTATGTTCTGCCGCAAATAGCTATCTGCCATGATTTGGGGATTGATGTTTACGACACTTACGGGGCGCGTATCCTGCCGATTCCCGTGAGGCAGGAAAATGTATCCTCTCAGTCAAGCGCTGCTAAATGTTTCAGGACTCTGGCTTGCAGCGTACAAAATAAGATGCGGCAGTTGTATGCCCGCATATGCTCTTTTCTCCCAAGTTCTGGCAGAGTGGCCAACCCGCTTCCTAAGTGGCGAGCATTGCGCCTTAGAAAATGCGTGACAAAATGCTTTTTAGCCATGCTTGAGCCTGATGTGGTGCTGCTAGGGGGAGATATAGTCGGGCACGACACAAGCGCCGTAATCGATGAGTGCAAGAAAGCAGGAGTCCCCGTCATGGTGCTGACCCATTGTTTGTGTAAAGGGCAGGAGCCGGCACGGGTCCTGCGGCATATTCCCGCGCACAGTTTGGACTATTTCGCCAATCGTTGCTTGGTATGGTTGTTCCCAGAATGGAAGTATACGATTGATGGAGTGCCTTTGACAAGGCTACCCGCAAGTGAAGCTCTGCTCATGAAATGGCTGCGTCTGGCGCCGCCCAAGCCATGGGTGCTCAACAGCGGCTTTGCCGATGCTGTGCTTATGGAAGGCGAGGCGATGAGAGATTATTATGTTCATGCCGGGCTTGAACCTTCAGCATTGCAGCTAGTCGGCTCTCCCACGCATGATATACTGCATGACAGGATTAAGCGTAGGCCTCAGCTTTTACAGGAACTGCTCCACAAGTATGCCCTACCAGAAGAAAAGCCTTTGCTTGTGACCGCGTTACCACCCGACACTCATTACATGCTGCCGCCTAACGCCTGCGTTGCGCATGAAACCTATGCTGAACTTATTTCCGCCTGGTTTCAGGTTATGAAGCGGCTTACAGGATGGAATGTTCTTGTTTGCGTGCACCCTAGTGTGTCGCCGGATGTATATAAACAGTATGAAAATGAATCCCTCAAGATTTTTAAAGGGAACACGTTTGAAGTCGTCCCCCTTTGTTCACTCTATGTCGCTTCGATTTCGTCCACGATTCGCTGGGCCATAATGAGCGGAATTCCGGTTCTCAACTACGACGTCTACGGGCTTGACTATGACGATTACATTGGGCTTGATGGGGTGATCACCGTGCAGTCCAGGAACGCATTTGAAGATAGCTTAGCCCGTCTGACAAATGATTCAGCATATAGATGCAACATTGCTGAAGCCCAACGTAAAGAGGCCCCCCGTTGGGCGACCCTTGATGGTTTGGCGCACAAACGTGTGTTGCAATTGTTTGACGCCTTGTGCAAGGAGAATTAATATGTTCAAAGCATTGATTATCGGTGCTTCTGGACAGGATGGTACGCTTCTTTCAAGATATCTACAGAAAAATAATGTTGAGGTGATAGGTAGTTACCGTCAAACCAAAAGTGGATCACAGACTGGAGCGGCATTACTCGATATTACGGATCGATTTTCGATTGATCACTTTTTCTCCCATCATCATATTGATTATATTTACTATCTCGCTGCGCACCACCATTCTTCTCAGTCAACAACGGTACAGAGAGGATCAGAGTTTGCAGCATGTTTAGAAACACATGTAGTAGGGCTGATGCATGTTCTTGAAGCGGTGCTGCAATATTGCTCACAAGCCCGTCTGTTCTATGCGGCTTCGTCACTGGTGTTCGGAGAGACGCAGGAGGGCGTGGCCAACGAACAATCTCTGCGTGTTCCTGCATGTGCCTACGGTATCACTAAAAATATGGGAATTGACGTAGTCGCCTGGTATAGAGAACGGCATGGTTTATTTGCGTGTTCGGGTATTTTATTCAATCATGAATCTCACTTGCGCTCGCCAGATTTTGTCTCCAAAAAAGTCGTACGAACCGCTGTTGCCATAAAACAGGGTAGAGCAAAAGAGCTGGTGGTTGGCAGTCTAGCTGCGGCGACAGATTGGGGTTTCGCACCTGATTATGTGCGGGCTTTTGAAAAGATGCTGCAAAGCACTGCTCCAAAAGATTACGTCATCGCAACGGGTGAACTTCATACGGTACAGGACTGGATTGAGAATTCCTTCTCGCTCCTCGGCCTTAACTGGCGTGATCACGTGTGGGAGGACGCCACACTGATGCGCCGGAAGAAAGTGCCTTTGCGGGGAGATATTTCTGCAATACGAAACGAACTGGGCTGGATGCCGTCAACCACGTTCGAGCAAATGGTCATGGAGATGATGCAAAAGGAAATGAAATATGCAGGAAGCTCACTCGATTTTTAAGCGGCTGTATAGCGAAGAACCTTATGTCGATCGTTTTCTTTCTGATTCTGCAGGGGCAGTTGATGTTATTATACCCATAGTACATTCAAACGAACTCTGGCGCAAAAACCTTATTTCCATCTATCGAGAGATCCCAGTAAACCGCCTTTTGCTTGGTGACGGAGGTTGTATCGACAACTCTTTGGATGTGGCAGCAAAGTTCCCGAGAGTCAGCATCTTTGACCACAAGGAATACAAAACGTTAGGGTACTCGATCCGCAAATTGGTAGAGCAGGTGGAAACAGACTGGTTTCTCTATCTTCATTCCGATGTGTATATCCCTGCGGGATGGTTTGACGGCATGAGCGCCCACTGTGGCCAATACGATTGGTTTGAGTGTGAGCAGCAGATGGTCTACCTCGTCGAGTATCCCAACAAGTTCGCAGGAAATCCCAGAGGCTTCGGGTTTGGCGGCACACAAATGGGGCGCAAGAAAGCCTTTGATGCAATGCTGCATGAGATTGATGACGACTTTCTGTACAGAAATGAAGATATCATCATCCGGACACTTTTACAAAAAAAGGGGTTTGCCTGGGGATTTGTCGATAACTTGTTCCATTATCACCAAAATGTATACAAAAACAGCCCAAGAGCTCGCAAAATAACGAACTTCTCATATGATGTAGAGGTCTCTCCAGAAGAAGATGTGCGAACTAACATAATGCAAATCAAAGGGTATATCAAGTATTTGGCCCCTACAGAGTTGCTCGCCAGAGATGTGCGTGATTTTTACCTGCCAAAGCTTCTCTATAAAGAAGGAATGGACTACAGCGCATTTTTGCAGTGGGTGAAAGAGATAAATCCGGCATGGCTGCCTCATCTCCCTTCTGAACACGTTGTTGAAAGCCTCCGCCCAGGAAAAATTAGCCTTCGCAAAATCGCCAGGGAGATCTTACGCTCTTTGCAAGTGTTAATAGACCGGGCGCTGTTTAGTCTTAGTCGTGGTTAAAAACGTTTTTTGATGATGTGGGAGAAGAATTGTTATGCCTGAATTTGATTATATTTCGTATAAAACACGCCTGCATACCGCGTTGGAAAATGCACATGCACTTTTTTTTGACACGAACACTGGATATTTAAGGGACGAGTTCGCCTGCAAGTTACAGGCATGTCCAGCTTGTAATGGAAGAGGCCTATGCCTTTTTATGAAAAAAGATGGGTTTCTGTTCGATCAATGCAGTACTTGCGGCATGGTTTTCCTTAACCCTCGTTTGACTGATGCCGCGACATACGCTTTTTATGAGTCTGAATGGATAAACATATACAATGAGACGAAATTTCACGGTTCTTCTGGTGCTATAGAACGCGACAGGCTGGAAAACAGGTATCTTCTCGGTATACTGGGAGATAGGAATTCCTTGGTAGGAAAGCAATTTTTGGAAGTAGGACCCGGTGGCGAAGGAACTCTTTTGCATGAAGCATCTCTTCTTGGGTGTTCAGTCACAGGGCTTGAACTCAGCTCTGATAACTTTGCCAGCTTGACCAAGCGCTTTGGCAATTCGGCAACGCTACTCAATACGACCTTGGAAAAAGCTGGGCTAAGTGATTGTTTCTACGATTATGTCGTTATGCGTGACGTTCTGGAGCATATTCCCAATCCAGTGGATTTTCTACGCGAGCTTGCTCGAATTTTGAAGCCGGGCGGAAGTCTACTGATCCAGGTCCCTAATATTGAGGGGTTAATTTATAAATTCTCAGGTTCACGACATACGGTTGTTTTTGGATTTGAGCACCCGAACTATTGGTCGCCCAGGTCTCTCGATGTAGCATTACAGCGAGCGGGGTTTAGCGTGCAACTGGTCGAACATGAGTCCATAGATTTTACCTTGCGCGACATTTGTGAATACCTTTGGGGGGAATCGAGCTTTACCACTGTCTTTCCAAGGGACCGTTCCTTCTTTACGCGGCTTGCGTACCGAATTGGGGCAAGACTCAATGCAAATAGGTATATAGCAAAAATAGGAAATTCATTGTTTCCCTTAATTGCCGACAAGATGCTCAAAAAAGGGAGCGTCATAAAAGTGTTAAGCCGCAAAGAGGGTTAGCTTCCATATTTCCAGGGGCATAAAGAAATTGGTCCTGTGGGAGCGAAGCTACAATTTAAGGACTGAGCTGGTCCGAGTTGGTTGGACAGTTTGGCGGCGCAGTTAAGCTATAGTCCGGTTAGTGCTCATGCCGCCTTTGAAGCCGAGTGGCCATCCCGATATACGTCCATGGGACGGCGACCGTCAAAAGCCGTATGCGGTCGCTGCTCGTTGTAGAAACGAAACCAGTTTCCGAGCGCCTGGCTGCCGGTTTCGAACTCTCGCAGGTAGACGCACTCCCATTTCACCGAGCGCCACAGCCGCTCGATAAAGACATTGTCCATCCACCGGCCTTTGCCATTCATGGAGATGGCGACACCGGCATCCTTGAGCGCCTGGGTGAATCCAGGCTGGTGAACTGCGAGCCCTGGTCCGTGTTGAAGATTTTCGGCACCCCGTAACGATTAATGGCCTCTTCCAAGGCGGCGACGCAAAAATCAGCGTCCAAGGTGTTGGACAGTCGCCAGGACAACAGTAAGCGTCCAAATAGGTCCTTCTTACGTCGCTTGAATTTTCTGCCATGGTTTATCCCACAGGAGGACGACCATGGCAGCACCAGCAACAGAAGTGCGTTCCTTGAAGGCGGCGTATTGGTCGGAGCATGTTGCAGCTTGTCAGCGTAGCGGTCTGAGCCAGGGGGTATACTGTCGGCAGCATGGCCTTTCCCAGAGTTCCCTGAGCTATTGGCGCAAGCGTTTAGGCTCAACGGATAACAGGGATGCCGCGTCTTTCGTCACCATCGTCCCCGTGCCGCTGTCCGCGTCGACTCAACCAGACATTGCCACCGCACCGGAACCGATGCTGGTGCATGTGACCAACGCCTTTCGCATCGAGATACGCGGCGATTTCGCCGCACCGGTGCTTGAGAAACTTGTTCGCACGCTGGCGCGGCTGTGATGTTGCCGGCAAATGGCGTCCGGGTCTACTTGGCCCTGGGAGCCACGGACATGCGCAAATCCATCGACGGCCTGTCCATCCTGGTCTCGCGGCAGATGCAACTCGATCCGTTCGCTGGCCATCTGTTTGGATTTTGCAACCGCAGCAGGACCATCATCAAGCTGCTCTACTGGGATCGTAATGGCTTTTGCCTATGGCACAAACGTTTGGAGTGCCATGTGTTTTGCTGGCCGACCCGAGAGGCCGAGGTGCTGGCCATCGACTCAAGACAGCTTGCCTGGCTGCTCGACGGCCTGGATCCCCTGACTGTGAAGGGGCACACCAACCTGGAATATTCAACGGTTTTCTGACCAGTATTTATTTGATTAAATTGGATAATATTGGTATATTGTTCGGGCTGTGGACATCAATTCCTCCCCGACGACCCCGCCGTCCTCAAAAGCGTCATCGCCGATCATCAGGCGCAGATTGCCCAGTTGGAGCAGCGCCTTCGTCTCCTGAACCTGATCATCTACGGCCCGAAGTCCGAGAAAAAGCCCCGCACCGGCCAGGAACAGCAACTTTCCCTGTTCGATGAGGCCGAGCAGGCTGCGGAGGAGCACAAGCCGCAGACCTTCGAGGAGGTTTGCGCCCCGATTCGTACCCGTGGCAAACGCGGCCGTCGCCCTATTCCCGCCGATCTGCCCCGGGTGGAGATCGTCCACGACCTGCCGGAATCGGAGAAGGTTTGCCCTTGCGGCGCGGTCCTGGTCCGCATCGGCGAGGAAGTCAGCGAGAAGCTCGACATCGTGCCGGCCAAA
>NZ_AECZ01000014.1 GCF_000179555.1 Solidesulfovibrio fructosivorans JJ] | reverse complement strand
CGGCCACTGGGACCCGGTCACCAAGACCTGGACCAACTCCACCACCTATACCGGACCGCAGGGGCAAACCGGCAACGTGACCCGCTCCACCACTGTGGCGCCGTAACGAAAAGTTTTTGCCGGAAAGGACGCCGTGGCCTCGCCGTACCGGGCGGGGTTACGGCGTTTTTTTGTGGGATAGGTTTGCTTGTTGCGAAAACGGGTCATTAATTCCCAGGCGTGGCCGGGGGGTGTTTCCTCGTTACCCATTAGCGGGAACCCCCGTCTGGCGGCTCTTGCCGGGACCCCGAAGGGCGTTGCCGGGGACACGGTCGGGCGTCTCGGGAAAGGGTTGTCTTGGTGGTCCGTGGCGCGTTTGTGCTAATATACTATAATAATAGGAGGAATTTTGATGGCACGAGAATTGATGCAAAAGCTCCCGGCGTGCCGCGCCAGGCATGGCCGGACCCGAACCGGCGAGGCGGATTATGGGCGGGTGGGAAGGAAAGATCGATATTCACAAGGTGTTCGTCTTGCGGCCGACGCCGCCGCGGATTACCTGCGGCGTGGGCGCGCTTGCCGGCCTGGACGGCATTTTGGCCGACATGGCCCTCTCGGGCCGGGACAAAGTGCTCGTGGTCACTGACGCCACGGCCTACACGGCCAGCGGGGCCTGGGACACGGTCCTGCCCATGCTCGAGCGCCACGTGACGTTCGAACATTTCGACGGGGTGCGGCTCAACCCCACCTTCGCCAGTTGCGAGGCGGCGGCGCGCCGCGGCCGGGACATGCAGGCCAAGGCCGTGCTGGCCATCGGCGGCGGCAGCGTCATCGACACGGCCAAGGTCGTGGCCGTGCTCCTGCGCCATCCCATTCGCGGCGCGGCGGATTTTTGGGAAAAAGGCGTGCCGATCACCGCCGCCGCGCCCATTGTCGCGGTCAATACCGCCCACGGCGGCGGCTCGGAATGCACCGCCCTGGCCATGGCCCCCACCGACGGCGAGCACCGCCCGGCCCTGCGCTCGCCCCATCTCTATCCGGCCTACGCCATCGAGGACCCGGCGCTGACGATTTCGCTGCCGGCCCGGCATACCGTCTCGTCGACCATAGACTCCCTGACCCACGCCCTGGAGGCGGCCACGGCCGTCGGGGCCTCGCCCTACGCCGTGGCTTTGGCCCGGGAGGCGGTGCGCCTCATCGCCGCCTGCCTGCCGACGGCCATCGCCCAGCCCGGCAATCTGGCCGCCCGCTACTGGCTCATGTACGCCTCGGCCATCGCCGGCATGAGTTTCGACAGCGGCATGCCCCATCTGCCCCATACCCTGGAGCACGCCATGGCCGCGCTTTGCGCCGACATCCCCCACGGCGAGGGGATCGGCATGGTGCTGCCGGCCGTGCTGCGCAGCCTCTATCCCGCCGCGCCGGAAATCCTGGCCGACATCCTGTCCCCCATCGCCCCGGAACTGACCGGCGTGCCCGGCGAGGCCCGCCTGGCCGTGGACAGGCTCAAGGAATTTTTTACGGCCGTGGGCCAGCCCACGGGCATTGGAACCTGCTTCACCGGAGCCGACGTGCCGGCGCTTTCCCGGCTGGTGCTCAAATCGTCGCTGTCGCGAATGCTCTTGCCGTATTCCCCGATCCGGGTGGATGCGGATCTTGTGGCCCGGCTGTTTCACCAGGCGCTCGAATCCTAGCCGTCTCCCGCTGTCGCTCCGGTCGGTGGAGCCCTCGAAACGCCAGCTGGCGTTTCGAGGATGCGGCGCGTGGCCGTGCGGCTACCTGGGGATGTTGGCCAGGCCCACGCAGATGAAGGAATAAAACGAGAGGACGAGCATGGCCGCGGCCAAGGGCATGGTCACGGGCAGGGTGCGGTCGGCGGCCTTGGCGAAGCGGGCCAGCATCATGCCGGCCATGGCCCCGATGGGGAAGAGATAGCGCCCCTGGGCCTGGAAATCCGCGACCCACGAGTGCCAGGTGGACTGGAAGATGGTCAGGCCGGCGAAGACCAGAAAGGTCATCACCGCCGCGATGCCGCCCGGGCCGCCGTGCATGATGAGGGCCAGGGCCAGCGCCCCCATAAGCGCCCAGAGCAGATAGCCGATGTAGCGGTAGAAGATGAAGGGCGCGTAGATTTTCATGTAGTCGTACACGCCGAACGAGGTGCGAAAGGACCAGATGTGCCAGGTCCAGATGCTGAAAAGCTGGGGATAGGTCAGGCCCTGGTCGCGCATGCGCAGGCCCCAGAACTGGGTGCCGGCTTCCTGGGCCGAGGGCTTGTAGTCGTCCCGGGCGTATTTCTCGGCGTTTTGCGTGGGCAACTCGGGTCGCACCGTGCGGTTGACGTAGACGTTGTAGCCCCAGCGCGCCGCGAAAAGCGCCCCGGCCAAAAGGAACACCACGGCGGCGTTTTTGGCCGCGGCGCGAAAGTCGCCCACAGCCCGGCCGCACACGCCGAAATAGGCCAGCAGGAAGGCGGCGAAGACGTAATAGTTCTGCTTGGAGATGCACACCATGCCGAGCAGCGCCCCCAGCCATAAAAGCCGCCGGAAGTCGCGGTCGCGCGGGTCAAGCCGGAGGGGGGAGACCGGCGGGTCGAACCCGGCCGCGATGAAGACCATGCAGAACGTCAGGAAAAAAGGAAAGGCGTCACCATTGAAGTAGCTGAAAACATACCATATTTGTGGTGTTATGAAAAGCGGCACGAAGGCGATTTTGCGTTTGTCCGGCAGCCGCAAAAAGAGCGCCATGAGGATGGCGAACAGGAAGATGTTGAAAAAACGCAGCGCCAGATAGTCCTTGCCGACGAAGGGCAGGACGATCCGGGCGAATTTGCCGGCGAAAAAATACACCACGTCGAGCTGCTGGAGATAGGTGACGCCGTAGTTGCTGAAGGTGTGGGCCAGGCGCGGATCGTCCAGGGCCGGGAAATCCCAGTACTTGATGAAATAGCGCCCGGCGTTGACGTGGTCCAGCTCGTCGGGATGGACATTCAAGCGGCTCTGGAACGCCATGGAGCACATGCAGGCCAGGATGGCGGCGCATACCAGGGCGAAAAGGCCGTTTTTGAGAGCGGTTTTGGCCATGCTCAGGGCACGTTTTTATATACGGCGTCCAAAATAGCCCGCGCGCCCATGGCCAGGACGGAATCGGCCAGTTTCTTGCCCAGTTCCACCGCGTCGTCGCGTTTGCCTGTGGCCACGTCGCGGAAGGTGCGGCCGGTATCCGGGTCGGCCACCAGTCCGTCGATGGAAATCAGGTTGCCGTCGATGACGGCATGGGCGGCTATGGGCACCTGGCAGCCGCCTTCCAGGCGGCCCAGGAAGGCCCGTTCGGCGGCCACGGCGTCGCGGCTTTCCGGATGGTCGAAAAAGGCCAGCATGGCGGCGGTTTCCCGGTCGTCGAAGCGGTATTCGATGCCGAGCGCGCCCTGGGCCGCGGCGGGCAGAAAGCGCGGCGGGCACAGGCGCTCGGATTTGGGCGCGGAAAGTCCCAGCCGATTAAGCCCCGCCCGGGCCACCACGATGGCGTCGAACAGGCCGTCGGTGAGCTTGCCCACGCGCGTGTCCAGGTTGCCGCGCAGATCGACGATGGCGAGGTCCGGGCGCAGGGCGGTGAGCTGGGCCTTGCGGCGCAGGCTGCTGGTGCCGACCTTGGCCCCCTCGGGCAGGGCGTCGAGGCCGTCGTAGGCCACGGAGAGCAGCATGTCGCAGGGGTCCTCGCGCTTGGGCGTGATGCCGACCACGAGCCCCGCCGGCTGCTCGGCCGGCACGTCCTTCATGGAATGCACGGCCAGATCGGCCCGCCCGTCGAGGAGCGCCTCCTCGATCTCCTTCACGAAAAGTCCCTTGCCGCCCACCTTGGCCAAGGGCACGTCGAGAATCCTGTCCCCCTTGGTCTTGATGGGGAGCAGGTCCACGGCCAGGCCGGGATGGGCCTCCTTGAGCCTTGCCGCGACGTGGTTGGCCTGCCACAGGGCGAGCTTGCTGCCCCGTGTGGCGATGACGAGTTTATCGCGCATGCGCTGTCCGGACGCTTTGGAACGCGTCGGTTGAGACGGCTCCGGCGGACGATTCGCGTTCCGCCGGGGCCGGTCTGGTTGTCTGTTCGGAAATCGCCTCAGTGGCGTGGGCACAAGGGCATCAGTGGCAAGTGGCGCAGCTGCCGCCGGAGCAGCCGGCACAGCCGCCGCCCGAGGAGGACGTGGCCGTGCGCGCGCCGGTCTGGCCGGCGCCGGTGCGGGTGCGGCAGGAGGACATGAGTTTTTTGGTGTCGTTCGAGGCGCACTTCGGGCAGGGCGGACATTCGGTTGCCGAGCTGGAGACGATTTCCTCGAACTGGTTCCCGCACTTCTGGCAGGTGTATTCATAGATGGGCATACGCAAGACTCCTTCAACTGTGGGGCTGGTGGCGGCCGGGGGTTATCCCGCGTCGAGATAGGGGCCGAGTTCCACCACGGCCTCGAAAAGGTAATGGTCGGTCAACTTGCACAGCAGATGGCCGATGGCGATATGGACTTCCTGGATGAGCGCCGTGCGTTCGTGGGGCACGAGCAGGGCCAGGTCGCAAAGCGGCACGATGGCCCCGTTGCGGCCGGCGAGCCCCATGGTGACGCAGCCTTTTTCCCGGGCCGCCCGCAACGCCGCGAGCACGTCGGGGCTGTTGCCGGAGGTGGAGATGCCGACCACCACGTCGCCGGGCTGGGCCAGGGCCTGGACTTGTTTGGCGAAAACCAGGTCGAAGCCGTAATCGTTGCCTATAGCGGTAAGTATGGACGTATCGGTGGTCAAGGCCATGGCCGGCAGGGGCGGGCGCTCCAGCTCGAACCGGTTGACGAACTCGGCGGCCAGATGCTGGGCGTCGGCGGCCGAGCCGCCGTTGCCGCAAAAAAGAATTTTGCCGCCCTTGGCCAGGGCCACGGCCATGGTGCGGGCAGCCTTGTCGACAAGGGCCGCGTTTTCGGCAAAAAAACGCGCGCGCAGGGCGTTCGCTTCCTCGGTATAGGCGGCGATCAGCCGTAACGTTGTTTCCGACATGGCCTCCCCCATGTGCGCGACGTCGAAAAGCGCCGCGCCCGCCCCTTCTTAGCCAAAGGCCGGCTTTCTGACAACGTCGGGGTGAACGGCAAGGGCCGCTATGAAATCGGCGCGAAAAAGGCTAAGAGACCTTTCGCCGCAACGGCGGCCGACGCGGACCCCATGCAACCACCTTTACTTGGCCGAATATCGGATGAGCGCTGCGTAAGCCTCATCGGCATGGCCGGGGCGGGCAAAACCACCCTGGCGACGCTGCTTGCCCGGCATCTGGGCTGGGCCAGTCTCGACACCGACCGCCTCATCGAGGCCACCACCGGCGAACGTCTGGCCGATCTGCTCACGCGCCTGGGGCTTGCCGGCTTTTTGCGTCTGGAAGAGGATGTGGTGGCCGGGCTCGGCGTCAAGCGGTGCGTGGTGGCCACGGGCGGCTCCGTCGTGTACTGCCCCCGGGCCGTGGCCCGGCTGCGCGCCTGCGGGCCGGTGGTCTATCTTTCCATCGACCTGCCCACGTTTCTTGCCCGGGTGGGCGATCCCGGGGCGCGCGCCTTTGTCGTGCCGGAAGGGATGACCCTTGCCGACGTCTATGCCGAGCGCCAGCCGCTTTACGCGGCGGCGGCCGATGTGACCGTGACCAGCTGCGGCGTCACGCCCGAGGCGTGCGTCGAGGAAATACTCAAAGGAATCGCTTCGTGAGCCTATCGTTTCCCGCTTCCCGCAGGCGGACCGTTTTGGCCAAGTTGGCCACGCTGTATGCCGACATGGACGCGGCCTACACCGCCGCCGCCGCGGCCGCCGGGCTGTCCTGCGCCGGCTGCGCCGAGAACTGCTGCGTGAGTTTTTTTCAGCACCACACCCTCGTGGAGTGGCTGTACTTGCACAAGGGCCTCGACGCGTTGCCGGACGAGCGCCGGGAGCGCTATCTTGAGCGGGCCAGGGAATATGTGGCGGGTGTCCGGGAGGCGGTCGCCCGTGGCGAGACGCCGCGCATCATGTGCCCGCTCAACGACGAAGGGCTGTGCGGGGTCTACGACCACCGGCTCATGATCTGCCGGCTGCATGGCGTGCCAAATGTGCTCATCGGCGGCATGGGCGTGCGGGAGTTTCCGGGCTGCGGGCCGTGCCAACGGCTGGCCGAAGCCAACCCGAACATCAAGGCCATGGACCGCACGCCGCTTTTGCGCCGTCTGGCCGGGCTGGAGATGGAGCTTTGGGGCGGCAAGGCCGGCCGGCCGCCCAAGGTGGACATGACGCTGGCCGAGATGATGCTGCGACGCCCGGGGGAGTAACGGTTTACATCGGAAAGGAGGTATTATGACGTCTTCACGCCGCGCAACGGATGCGCCGCGCCTTTGGGCCGTGATGATTCTCGCCATGGCCGCGCTTGCCGGCTGCTCCAGCCTTTCCGTATCCCACCTCGAGTCGCGCCCGGTCGTCGCCACCGCGCCGACCGGCATCACCATGAAATTCTGGCGCTTTGAATTTACCGGCGCGCTCTCCGGCGACGCCTACGTCATCCACGGCCGGGCCACGCCCATAACCTCCAGCCTGCCGCCCTGGGTCGACCGGCTGGAAGAGCTGACGCTTACCGCCTATTTGCGCGACCCGGCCGGCAAGGTCCTGGCCAGCGCGGAAAAGACCTTCAAGGCCATGCCGCTTGGGCCGGACGCGGTCGTGCCCTTTTCCTTCACCCTGGCCCCGGCCGGGCAGGCCGCTGGCAATTACGGCATCTCCTTCGGCTACAAGGCCCTCTACGGATCGAGCTCCGCCCGCAACGCCCTGGGCGCGTCCGTGCCGCCGCCGGCCGGCAGCGTGTTCTTCGCCGGCGAAGGCGCGGTGCTCAAGGAGTAGGAGTAGGGGGAGGGAAGAGGGGAGAAGAGAATGCGAGAGGGGAAACCCTTTTGCACAGGGTTCTCCCCTCTCACGCTCTCCCCTTCCTAAACCTTTTATTGGTAGAACTGTGGAACAGGTAACAATCTGTCTCTATTGAAAGTCTTTGGGAAAGGGGTCTGGGGAAAACCCTTTCTACAGAAAGGGTTTTCCCCAGCTTCTTTTCCACTTCCCTTATTATGAAACGATTCCTTCGCATTGGCGGCATCGTGCTGCTTGTGGCTGTGCAGGTGCTGCTGGCGTGTTATATCGTCGACTTCGTGTTCCGTGATTATGAAAAGGAGCACGTCTACTCGTATGCTTCCAAGGATGCGCCTGAGTATTCATTGAAAAAGATGCTGCTCAACGACGTCCACGGGGTTGTCGCCAAGCGCAAGCCGGCCGGCGAGTACCGCATCCTGGTTTTCGGCGACTCCTACACCTACGCCGTGACCAAGCCGGAATACGGCTTTTGCGCGGTGCTGGAAAAAAAGCTCAACGCCATGGGCCTTGGCCGCACGTTTCGCGTGGTCAACCTCGGCTTCCCCTCCATCTCCTTTCCCGACTATCTGGAGCGCTTCGCCTTCTGGACCCAGGCCCTGGACTACGACGCGATCATTTTCAACGTCTATTTCGGCAACGACTTCAACGACGTGCGCAACACGCCCTATGATCCGGCCGCCTTTGCCGCGCGCCTGGCCGACGCCTGCCGCCACGGCATGGCCTACGGTCCCTACACCCTCGTGCCGCACCAGTATCCGTTCCGTTTCATGGACTTCGTCAAGGCCCAGGTGTTGTTCAAGCTGCAAAGCGACAAGGCCTTGCGGCGAATGCTCTTCCTGCCCGACCTCGATGCCCTGGGCGTGATGCCCGACAAGCAAGACCCGCGCTACAGTTCGCTTTTGCCGCTCACCCCGGACCAGATGGCCTCGGAGATGCGCTCCAGCATGAAGCCGTTTTATAAGGACACCATGTTCGCCTACAAAAACGACCTGCCCTGGTACGCGCTCTTTCTGGCCACGGCGGCCAAGGTGGCGGGCACAGGCAAGCCGGTCATGGTCATGCTGTCCCCGCCGGAATGCGCCGTGTCGCGCCCGGTCGGGGACAAGGCGGCCCGCGATCTGGGCGAGGACCCGGCCAAGGCGGATTTCGGCCTGCCCACCCGCATCACCCGCGAGCTGGCCAGGCGGGTCGGCCTGCCCCAGGACGACATCTACGACCTGACCCCTTGCCTGGCCGGCGACACGCCCGGGGGCAAGCGGACCTACACCGGCCGCGACACCCATTGGAGCCCGGAAGGCAACGCCTGGGTGGCCGAGCTTCTGGCCCGTCGCGTCGCTTCCCGCTGGTTCGGGCGCGAGACGGAGCCGGCCGCCTGTCCGCAAAAAACGTCGGCCTTCGAACCGATTCCGGCCGGCGAACTGCCGCCCACGGACAAAATCGAGGGGCTCGCCGCCTCCATCGTGGCCGGCTGCCCGCGCTGACCCGGGGACATCCGCCTTTCCCCGATCCTGGCCAAAGGCCGTATGACACCCGGGGATCGATGCGCGCGCGACGAAACCTACCAAATTGTCGCTGCTGATACGAAAACGTTGGGTAAACGTGTTCCCTGTGTCGGGTGACGACAGGGGAAATCGGCCCGATGCGGGCATTTCCGCAGAAACGCAAATTTTGGCACGGAGCTTGTAACAACCCGTGCGACCCCAGTTCCCAGGGAATCGGCCGGATGGGGCGTCCTCCTCCTGGCCGGCCGACATCCCGCTCCATTTTCTTAGGTTGGTTTTTGGGTTCCGCGTTCGGTGGCAAAAACGACGTTGCATGGTGCGGCGTCGTTTTTGTTTTTCTCTTGTATGGGTAGAAATTAAAAAGACACTGGTTTTTATAAAAAGGTGTCCGTTCGTTTTTGAAGTTGTGTTAATTCAGTGCGACAATTTTGTTTTTAGCGATTTTTACAATATTCGTGTTTATCTGTAGAGTATTGTTTTATAATTGCAGTATAATTCGAAACTGGTACGGCAAGTGCTTCATGTCGATCGCTTCTTGCAGGGGGGCGGTTTGCGGAAGGGGCGAAATTGCGCACGCTCCTTCCGGAACCGCCGGATGACAAAGACCTCAAGCCTCAAGGTACCGGAGGAACACTGCATGCGAAAGATCGCCATTTACGGCAAGGGCGGTATCGGCAAATCCACGACCACCCAGAACACCGTGGCCGGCTTGGCCGAGATGGGCAACCGGATCATGGTGGTGGGCTGCGACCCCAAGGCCGATTCCACCCGCTTGCTGCTCGGCGGCCTGCAACAAAAGACCGTCCTCGACACCCTGCGCGAGGAAGGCGAGGACGTCGATCTCGATGATATCCTGAAGGTCGGCTACAAGGACACCCGCTGTACCGAATCCGGCGGACCGGAACCGGGCGTCGGCTGCGCCGGCCGCGGCATCATCACTTCCATCAACCTCCTGGAACAGCTCGGCGCCTACCAGGCGGACAAGAAACTCGACTACGTGTTCTACGACGTCCTCGGCGACGTCGTGTGCGGCGGTTTCGCCATGCCCATCCGCGACGGCAAGGCCGAGGAAATCTATATCGTCTGCTCCGGCGAAATGATGGCCATGTACGCGGCCAACAACATCTGCAAGGGCATCGTGAAATACGCCGACGCCGGCACCGTGCGCCTGGGCGGGCTCATCTGCAACAGCCGCAAGGTCGACAACGAGCGCGAGATGATCGAGGAGCTGGCCGAGCGCCTCGGCACCCAGATGATCCACTTCATGCCCCGCGACAATCAAGTCCAGCGGGCCGAGATCCACCGCAAGACCGTCATCGATTATTCCCCCGAACACCAGCAGGCCGACGAGTATCGGGCCCTGGCCGAAAAAGTCCACAACAACGAGATGTTCGTTGTGCCCAAGCCCATGTCCATCAACGAGTTGGAGAAGCTGCTCATCGACTTCGGCATCGCCAACTGACTTCGCGACAGGCTCCAGTGTGTTTCGCGCCGGGGGGCGGACAGCCTCCCTCGCCCTCCGGCCGACTTTCCGCCAATCCGCCCCGCCTCTTTACGGAGCCGGTTCGATGGGGTAGCCCCAAAGGGCCGGAAGATAACACCCGTGCCCGGCCACATCCGCGCATTGTCGCCGATGGAGGCGCTTCCCCATGCTGCAACGCCTGCTCCTCTTGCTTGCCGCCGCCGCCATGATCTTCGTCGGAGCCTGGTGGCTCTACACCGGCGGGCGTGCCCCACAGCGCGCCGAGTCGCCGCAACCCGTGGCCGTGATCCCGGTCACGCCGCCGCTTCCCTCGCCGGTCCGGCCGGCCCCCGGTCCCGCGCCGGCCTGGATCGCCGCGCCCGGAGTGGTGGAACCCCGGTCCGGGGTGATCCGCCTGGGCTTCGCCACCGAAGGCGTCATCGGCTCGGTCGATGTGGAAGAAGGCGATACCGTGCAACAAGGGCAAATCCTGGCCCGCCTGGCCGGTCCCGAGTCCCAGGCCGGGATCGCGGCGGGCGGGCAGGCCCTGGCCGCAAGCGAGGCCCGTCTCGACGACCTGTCCCCATCCGCCGGCAAGAAAGAACGCCAGGATGCCAAAGACGCCGTCGACGCCGCCAGGGCCGCATTGGCCGCCGCCCAGGTGCGGGCCGAAAAGGCCATGTTGCGCTCCCCCCTCCACGGCATTGTGCTGCGCAAATTCCGCCGTCCCGGCGAAGTCGTCTCCCCCTCCCGCGACACCCCGGTCCTCACTGTGGGCGATACAAGCAAACTGCGCGTGCGCGCCGCCGTGCCCGAACGCGACATCGCCCGCCTCGCCGTGGGACAACACGCCGTCCTCATCCCCGAAGCCTTTGCCAAACATCGTTTCACCGGCATCGTCTCCCGTCTCGCCCCCGCCCTTCGCGGGCCGCGTGATTTTCGCGTTCTCGAAGTCGTCATCGACCTCGACGGCACGCCGCGACTCCCCGTCGGCTTGGCCGTGCAGGTCTATATCGTCGTGCGCCCCGGCGGAGAAAAGGAGCTGGAGCAGGGGATGCCGACAGGGGAGAGGGGGAAGCAGAAGCGGGGCTCCGCCCCTGGACCCCGCCGGGGGACTTGATGTCCCCCGGACCCCCTTTTACCGGGTTGGGTTGGTGGGGTGTGGGAGAGGTTGGTGGGGTGAGGGTTGTGATGTCTTTGGGTGATGGGACGCCGTATGTTTGTTGCCGCAATCGGCCCGGGACACGAGGGGCTTTCGCCCCTCGACGCCGGACGCGATTGCGGCAACAACCGCGCCAGCGGCGAAGCGCCGCATTTTAAGAAGAAGAGTTTTTTTGACTGTCGCCCCGTAGGGACGACCGGCGTGGTGGAGGCGGAATTTGTTCGGGACGAGCCTGCCGCGCAAGCGGCGGCATCGTCACGAACAAATCCCGCCTCCATCTTCTCCATGCTCCGCCTTCCCGCCAGCCAACCCGGCCTCCCGCCCAGCCAAAGCACACCAGACGGGGGGACCGGGGGCGCGCTCGCCCCCCGGCGGGGTCCGGGGCAGCGCCCCGGCTAGCCTTCGCCTTAACCCTGGCCCTAGCCTTCGCTGACGCCGGCGGCGGCGAAGGTGGCCATGTTGTTGTAGACGTTGGCGCTGGCGCGCATGAGGAAGATGGCCAGGGCCGCGCCGGTGCCTTCGCCGAGGCGCAGGCCGAGGTCAAGGAGCGGCTTGTGGTCCAGGGCGTTCATGATGGGGGCGTAGCCGGGCTCGGCCGAGGCGTGGCTGACGACGGCATAGTCGGCCACGTCGGGCGCGATGGCCCGGGCGGCGACGTAGGCGGCGGTGGAGATGAAGCCGTCCACGGCGATGGGGAGCTTGTTGGCGGCCGCGCCGAGGACGAGCCCGGCGAGGCAGGCGATTTCGAGGCCGCCGAGTGCCGCCAGGATGGCCACGGGGTCGCCGGAGTCGATGACCTTTTCGTGCAGTTCGAGGCCCTTGGCCACGATTTCGGCCTTGCGTCGCACGCCGGAGGCGTCGAGTCCGGTGCCGGGGCCGGTGATGGTTTCCGGGTCGAGGAACAGGTAGGCGCAGAAAAGCGCGGTGGACGGGGTGGTGTTGGCGATGCCCATATCGCCGGTGCCCAGGCATTTGACGCCTTCGGCGGCGGCCTGCGCGGCCAGGGATGCGCCGAGGAGCAGGGCCTTGGTGCAGGTGTCGACGCTCATGGCCGGGCCGACGGCCAGGTCCTCGGTGCCGGAGGCGACGCGGGAGCCGGCGAAGAGGGGATGTGGCGGGAACGGGTCGCCCAGGCATCCGGCGTCGACGACGCGGATGTCGATGCCGGCGGTATCGGCCAGGACGTTGATGCCCGCGCCGCCGGCCAGGAAGTTGGCCACCATCTGCCTGGTGACTTCCTGGGGAAACAGGCTCACGCCTTCGGCGGCCACGCCGTGGTCGCCGGCGCAGACGTAGATGCGGGCCGGGTCCATGGTCGGGGCTTTGCCGCCGGATATGGCGAAGAGGCGTTGGGCCAGTTCTTCCAGGCGACCGAGGCTGCCCCGGGGCTTGGTCAGGCTGTCGAGGTGGTTCTTGGCAACGGCGAAAAGGGCCGGGTCCACCGGCCGGATGGCGGCCAGGACCTCGGGGAGAGTCAGCGGCATGGAGGCTCCTTTCAGGGTTGATCGAACTGGGCGGCGAAGCGCGGCTGGCCCGTGGAATCAAGCACGGCCTGCCAGTACTCGGAGTTGATGTCGATGTGCTTTCGTTCACGGGTGACGAGCGACAGCGGGACGTGGACGTAGTGGTCGTTGACCGACCCGATCATGATGCCGGTCTTGCCGGCCATGCCGGCGTGGACGGCAAGGCGGCCGAGGAAGCCGCAATACACGGCGTCGGCGGTGTTGGCGGGCACGGCGCGCACGATGTAGCTCGGGTCGATGGACTTGAGCGTGATGGGGAGGCCTTGTTCCTTGAAATGGCGTTTGATTTCGCGGGCGAAAAGGCCGCAGAAATCGCCGAGCACCGGATTCCCCGAGGGGTCGAAGCGTCCGGTCGCGGGGATGAGGTGTTGTCCCGCGCCTTCGGCGGCGACGATGACGGCATGGCCGCGGGAGCGCAGGCGTTTTTCCAGCACCTCGAGCACGCCGCCCGGGCCGGTGAGGGAGAAGGGTTCTTCCGGCACGAGGACCATGTTGACGTGTTTGAGGCCCATGCTGGCCTCGGCGGCGATGAATCCCGACTGCCGGCCCATGAGCTTGACGAGCCCGATGCCGTAGGGCGCGCCGAGGGCCTCGACGTGGGCGCAGGCGATGGATTCGGTGGCCTGTTCGGCGGCGGTTAAAAAGCCGAAGGTGCGCGAGACGAAGTGGATGTCGTTGTCCACGGTCTTGGGGATGCACACGATGCCGATGGCGAGGTTTCGGGAAGCGATTTCGGTTTGTATGGCCTGGGCGGCGCGCATGGTGCCGACGCCGCCGATGAAAATGCAAAAGCCGATGCCGAGGCGTTCCATGGCGTCGACGATTTCGTCCACGGGCTGGGGGCCGCGCGAGGAGCCGAGCACCGTGCCGCCGAACTGGTGGATTTCGGCCACGTTTTCCGGCGAGAATTCCCGCACGTCGTGGCGGCAGGCCGGGATGAAGCCGCGCAGGCCGTAGCGGATGCCGAGGGTGGCGGCCGCGCCGTACTGGTGGTGGGCTTCCATGACGATGGAGCGGATGACGTCGTTGATGCCGGGGCAGATGCCGCCGCAGGTGACCACGGCGAGCTTGGTCTTATGGGGCGAGAAGAAGATTTTTTGTCGCGGCCCGGCTTCCTCGAAGAAGACGGGAACCTGGCTGTCGCAGGAGACCGAGGCCCGGGTGATGCCGACCAGCACGGCCGCGTCGTCGAGCACGAACGTGCCCACATGCTTGGGGCTGTCGCAGGCGGGGGCGCCGAGGGTTGTCACGGCGGTGTCCTCCGGGGTCAGCGACAGGTCGAGTATGGCATCCTTGTTGTTGCGCATGGTGGCTCCTTGCGGCATCACGGTTGCAAAACGCGGCCGCTTTTGGTGTTAGCCTTTTGAAACCGGGCCGGCAACCATGCGCCGGCATTCAAGGATCGTTGTGGGACGCACGTTCGTTTTTCTGCCGCCGCTGCGCGCCGTTTCGGGCGGGCTGGCGGTGCTGCTCGAGGTGGCCGGGGCGCTTGCGGCCTCGGGGCGCGAGGTCGGGCTGGTGTTGCGCGAGGCCGGGGCCACGCCGCTTACGCTGCCGGCCGGTATTCCGGCGGTATCCCTGACCGATGCCGGCATGGGGCCGGGGGACGTGTATCTCGTGCCCGAGGGCTGGCCCAACGCCCTGGCCCCGGGGCTTTCCGCCGGGGCGCGCTGCGTGGTGTATTGTCAGAACTGGGCGTATCTTTTCAACGGACTGCCCGAGGGGGTGGCCTGGGACAGGCTGCCGGTGTCGTTTCTGGCCGTGTCCGATCCGGTGGCGCGCTATATCGAGCGGGCCCTCGGCGTATTGCCGCCGGTCTTGCGCCCGGTCATCGACCCGGCCAGGTTTTATCCGCCCCGGGCCAAGCCCGCGCCCGCGCCGGTGCGGGTGGGGTACATGCCGCGCAAAAACAAGGGGCTCGCCGCTATGATCCGGCGGATGGTCGAAGCGCGCGCGCCGCGTGCCGGCATGCCCCTCGAATTCGTGCCCATAGACGGGCTGCCGCCGGACGGCGTGGCCGAGGCGTTGCGCTCCTGCCATGTTTTTCTGGCCACCGGGTTTCCCGAGGGCTGCCCCTTGCCGCCGCTCGAGGCCATGGCCTGCGGCTGCGTCGTGGCCGGGTTCGCCGGGTTCGGCGGGTTCGACTACATGCGCCAGGCCGGCGAAAGCGGCTACGTGCCGAGCGTGCCGCTTCGCGACGTTCCCTGGGGCGGGAACGGATTTTACGCGGCGGACAATGACGTTTTCGGGGCGACGGCGTGTCTGGAGGCGGCCTGCCGGCTGTGGGGCGAGGGCGGCGGGAAGCTGGCGACGGTGCTGGAGAATGGAAGAATGACGGTGGCGGCGTATGGGGAGTCGGCGCGGCGGGAGGCGCTTTTGAGGATAGGGGAGGGCCTTGGCGCGGCTACAAAAAATTCTTGTACTCCGCCTTGAAAAATTCTCCCAATCTCCGGGCCATGGCTCCGCTGACCGGCCGCCGCCCGGTCTCCAGATCGCTGACCACCGAACGGGTGACCTCGATGCCCCGGGCCAGCGCTGCCTGGGTCAGCCCCTCGCGCAGGCGGTAGGCCCGGACCGCCGCTCCCGGCGTCCAGGAGCCGAAGACCTCATCCGGGGAATACAGGGTGTCATCGTCCAAATCCTCGTCAGCGACCGGAGCCGTTTCGGACGCCTCCGGCAACAGCGCCACAATGGCCCGAAGCGCCGCGCCAACCCGCTCGGCCTGGGATTCGGGCACGCGAAGCGAAAATTCAACAAAGCCGTCCGTAGTCCGCGCCTTCATGCGTTCCGACATAGGTCACCTCCACCTCCTGTGCTTCGCCGGCTTCCTTCCACACCGCCACATATGTCGGCCGTCCGCGCCGGATATGGCAGTGGTGGCATCCCGGTCGCCCCGTGATCTTGCCGTAATGCGGCCAACCCTGTCGCACGGGGCCGGATGTCTCGATTTCATGGACAAGTTGGCGTGCGATGGCCCGCACCGGCTCGGGCAGCCGTCGTATCTGTTTGGCCACGCGGCCGGAGATGCCAACCGTCCATGACATGACACAAAATGTACGCACTTATTGCGTCATGTCAACCGGACAGGCAGGGCCGTTCAATGTTATCGCTTTAATCTTTTTCGACTCCGGTCTAATATGCTGCGACCGGCCGCGTCTGGCGGCCCGTCGGCCCGCCTTTTAATCCGCCAGATACGGCCTCCACTCGTACGCAGGAGGTCTTACCAGTGCCCGCTTTCGCCAAACGCATGTCCCAGGTGCGTCGTTCGTTTATCCGGGAAATCCTCAAGGTCACCGCCGATCCGTCCATCATCTCCTTTGCCGGCGGACTCCCGAAGCCCGACCTTTTCCCCATCGGCCCCATGGCCGACGCCGCCGCCCGCGTATTGGCCGAGAACGGTCCCGCCGCCCTGCAATACTCCGTCACCGAAGGCGAGCCGGAACTGCGGGAATGGATCGCCGCCCGCTACAAGGCCCGCAAGAATATGGATATCGATCCGGCGAATATCCTCGTCACCAGCGGCTCCCAGCAAAGCCTGGACCTCATCGGCAAGGTCTTTCTCGATCCGGGCGATTTGCTCGCCGTGGAGCTTCCCGGCTACATCGGGGCCATACAGGCCTTTTCGCTGTTCGAGCCGGAGTTCGCCGGCGTGCCGCTGACGCCCCAGGGCCCGGACATCGACCGGTTGACGGAACTGCTGCTTACCCGGAAAGCCAAGATGTTCTACGCCGTGCCCAATTTCCAGAACCCCTCGGGCATGACCTACAGCCTGGCGGCCCGGCGGGCCGTGGCCGAGACGCTGCGCGTTTCCGACACGGTGTTCGTGGAGGACGATCCCTACGGCGAGTTGCGTTTCGCCGGCGAACCCATGCCCCCGGTGAGCTCGTTTTTACCCGGTGGGGACGGCTTCATGCTCGGCACCTTCTCCAAGATCGTCGCGCCGGGGCTGCGCCTGGGCTGGGTGGCGGCCACGCCGGAAGCCATGCCCAAGCTCGTCACCGCCAAGCAGGCTTCCGATCTGCACAGTTCCACCTTCGTGCAGCGGGTGCTCGTGCGCTACCTGATCGACAACGACCTCGACGCCCATATCGCCACGATCAAGTCCGTCTACGGCGCGCAGCGAAACCTCATGCTCGAGCGCATCAAAGCGGAATTCCCCGAGGGCGTCACCTGCACCGAGCCCGAGGGCGGCATGTTCCTCTGGGTAACCCTGCCCGAGGGCTGCTCGGCCTTCGACCTGTTCGACCTGTGCATCAAGGAGAAGGTGGCTTTCGTGCCGGGCGGGCCGTTTTTCGTCGACGGCGGGGGGGCGCGGGCCATGCGGCTCAACTTCTCCAACGCCGACCCGGACCGCATCGTGGAGGGCATCGCCCGCATGGGGCGCGGCATAAAGGCGCTTCTGGCCAAGACCAGCTGCGCCGCCGTCGCGTAGGGAAAGCGCAGCCATGCCCGCCAGCCGCCTTCCGGGCGACACCATCGCCGCCGTCGCCACCCCGCCCGGACGCGGCGGGGTCGGCATCGTGCGCCTAAGCGGCCCGCTGGCCAAGGCCGTCGCGACGAAGCTCTTCACCTCGGCCCGGCCGGATTTCGCGGGGCTTAGGCCCTACCGGCTGCACCACGGAACCGTGCGCGACGCTTCGGGCCGGGTGCTCGACGAGGTCATGGCGGCGTTTATGCCCGGTCCCGGGAGCTACACCGGCGAGGACACGGCGGAAATCTTCTGCCATGGCGCGCCGGTGGTGCTCGCCGCCGTCCTGGCCGCCGCCTGCGCGGCCGGGGCGCGGCCGGCCGGGCCCGGGGAATTCACCAAGCGGGCCTATCTCAACGGCCGGCTCGACCTGTCCCAGGCCGAGGCCGTGGCCGAACTCATCGCCGCCCGTGGCGCGGTGGACGCGTCCCTTGCTCTGACCCGTCTTTCCGGGGGCATGGGCGAGGCCGCCCGGGAGCTCGGCCGGGCGCTTGGCGAACTGCGGGCCGGGGTCTGCCTGGCCGTCGATTTTCCCGACGAGGAAGTGGAGTGCCAGCCCAAGGAGGCCTTTGCCGACGGGGTTGCCGCCGTCATGGACCGCATCGACGCGCTGCTTGCCGCCGGACGCCGGGCCAGGCCCTTTCGCGAAGGGGCGGTCGTGGCCCTTTTCGGCAAGGTCAACGCCGGCAAGTCCAGCCTCTTCAACGCCTTTCTGGGCACGGACCGGGCGCTTGTGGCCGACCAGCCCGGCACGACCCGGGATTATCTGGAAGAGGGGCTCGACCTGGACGGGGTGCCCGTGCGCCTGACGGATACGGCCGGGCTGCGCGAGACGCCGGACGCCGTGGAGGCGGCCGGCAAGAAGCGCGGCCGGGACGTGGCCGGCCGCGCTGACCTGGGGCTGTATGTCGTGGACGGCGCGGCCCCGTACGCCCCGGACCCCGAGGCCGAAGCGCTGCTGGAGGAACTTGGTCCCAGGCGCGTGCTGGTCGTGGTCAACAAGGCCGACCTGCCGGCGGCCGAGCCGGGCGCGGCCAAGAAGCTCAAGGCAAGGGGCCTGGAGACGGTGGCCGTCTCGGCGCGCACGGGTTTCGGCCTGACCGGGCTTTTAACCGCCATGCGCGAACGGCTGACCGCGACCGACGGCCCGCCCGAGCCGGCCGCGACGGCCCCGAATGCGCGCGAGGCGGCGAGCCTCGAAGCGGCCCGGCTGGAGCTGGCGGGGCTTGTGGCCGATATCCGGGCCGGCGTGCCTTACGATCTGTTGGGGGCGCGGCTCGAAACCGCCGCGGCGCTTGTTGCGGACATCACCGGCGAGACCACGCCCGATGATGTCCTCAATGCCGTCTTCTCGAAGTTCTGCATCGGCAAGTAGGGAACCCTACCGATCCAGCTTGTCGCGGATTTCCTTGGCCTCGGCCAGATCCGGGTCCTGGTCCAGGGCGCGGCAGGCGTAGTCGTAGGCGTCGTCCTTGCGGTTCCACTTGAGGTAGAACTTGGCGATGTTGAGAAAGGTCTTGGGATGGCCGCCGAAACTTCTGACCGCCCCCAGGTAGAGCTCCTCGGCCTTCTTGAATTCGCCCATCGAATCCCAGGCGTCGATGCCGAGCCGCCAGGCCTGCTGGTCATTGGGAAAGCGCTCGATGGCCAGGGAAAACATCTCCGCCGCTTCGGTCAAAAGCCCGGCTTCGAGAAACAGCGCGCCCACGTCGCGGATGACGCCTTCTTCCGCGCCGAACGTTTCCGCCACCCGCCGCAGATAGACCTTGCCCTTGGGAAAGCTCTGTTGGGCCAGATGCTCACGGCCCAGGCGCAGCCATTCTTCCTTTTGCTGGCCGCGCCGCTTGGCCGAATGCTCCTGGTCGCGCCGCTCGGCTTCCTCCATCTTGAGGCGCAGCGCGGTCAGCCTTTTCACCAGGATGATTTCGTCCCCGGGCTTGTAGCGCAGAAAGGGGGTGGTGGTGATGCCGATGCCGCTCAGAAACGAGACCACCCGGGGATGGCGGCTGAAATCGTCGCACATTTCCGCGAAAAGCAGGTCCACCTCGGAGCGGGCGAGGCCAAGGGCCGTGCGGGAGATTTTGAGCCCCAGGGCGTCGTTGGCCGCGTCGATGCAGCGATACAGATCGTCGCGCCGCAGATAGCCCCGGGCGCGGCTGATGTTTTCGCGAATGGCGCGCGCGTCCGCCTCCATGCGCTGGCGATCGACCTTGCGATGCATCATGTAGCCTCCTTGGCCGAATCCGGGCCTCAAGGAGGCCGGCGTGCTACAATCCCGCCAACGTCCTCAGGCTCGCTTCGTGCTCGCGGACCCAGGCCAGCAGGTCGCGCAGGATGGTTGCCGCGTCCCGTTTCGGCTTCCAGCCGAAATCGGCCGTCACACGCCTGTTGTCGCCGATGTAGATGGCCAGATCGGCCGGGCGGTTGACGGGATCGTTGCGGATGGCGATGGCGTTGCCCGTCAGTTCCTCGCAAAGGCGCGTGGTTTCCAGGAGCGACAGACTGGAAAACGTCCCGCCGCCGACGTTGTACACCTTCCCCTTGGCCTTCTCAAGGTCGCCAAGCTGTATGTCGAGCAGGTCAAAGAGGTCGTCGACGTGCAGCAGGTCGCGCACCTGTTTGCCCAGTCCGCCAAAGCCGATGTAGGACAGGCCGCGCTTGAAGTAGTGCGCCTGCACCCACAGGGAAAAGACGCCCTGGTCCACCTTGCCGAACTGCCAGGGGCCGGCGATCACGCCGCAGCGGTTGATTACCGCCCGCACGCCGTACATGGCCTCGTATTCGCGCAACACGAATTCCGAGCACAGCTTGGTGGCGCCGTACATCGACTTGGGACCGTTGAGGTCGAAATCGACGTCGAGGCCCTCGGAGGACCAGCCGCGCGGCCCGTCGGCGCAGTCCCAGACAAACCGCGACTCCTCTTCACGCACCGGGATGGCGTTGATCGGATCGTAGGGATAGACGCGGCTGGTGGAAAGAAACACCACATCGGCCGCGTTCTTGCGCGCCACCTCCAGGCAGTTGATCGTGCCCGTCAGGTTGGTGTTGATGAGATACTTGGGCGAGCCGCCGAAACCGGCCAGCACCGAAGGCTCGGCCGAACACTCGAGCAGCACGTCGATCTTGTCCGTAAACTCCATGTCCTCGGGATTGCGGATGTCGCCGTGCACGAACCGGATGCCCTCGGCCGCCAGACGCGGCACGTTGAACTCCGAGCCCCGACGCTTCAAATTGTCCAGCACGATGACCGTAAGCTCCGGATAGCGGCGCTTGAAGGCCACAGCCAAATTGCTGCCGACAAACCCGGCCCCGCCGGTGACAAGCATCGTCTGGTACTTGGACATGGACATGGAATGGAGACTCCTTTTGGGGATTGAGGAACCGGGGGAGGGAACCTTTTTTTGCAAAAAAAGGTTCCCTCCCCCGGACCCCCACCCTCCCAAAAAACTCTTAAAGGGTGCGCGACGATACGGTTGGGTGGGGTGTCGGACATCCGTTATCGCGGGGCGGTTTGGAGGTCGGCGTGCTCGGCGCGAAGCGGCGTGCGCCGCCGGCCTCCAAACCGCCCCGCAAGAAGGGGGGACCGGGGGGCCCGTGGCCCCCCGGCCGCCGGAGGCATCTTTTCTCTTCTCGTTCTTCTCTACTCGTGTTCGACGACGTCTTTTTGCGTCTCGTAGATTTCCTTGAGAATGGTCGGCACGTTGTAGGTGATCTTCCAGGTGGGGTAGTGCTGCTCGAACTTCTTGAGCCCGCTGATCCACCAAATGTGGTCGCCGATGCGGTTGTCGTCCTGGTACTCGTACTGGAGCTTTTTGCCGGAGATTTCTTCGCAAAGGGCGATGGCTTCGATCATGGAGCAGTTGGAGTAGGGGCCGCCGCCCATGTTGTAGACCTCGCCGACGCGGGGCTTTTCGAAGTAGTGCCACAGGCTGTTGACCAGGTCGTGGGCGTGGATGTTGTCGCGGACCTGTTTGCCCTTGTAGCCGTAGATGAAATACTTCTTGCCGCTGATGCAGCAGCGCATGAGGTAGGACAGGAAGCCGTGGAGCCGGGTGCCGGAGTGGGCCGGGCCGGTCAGACAGCCGCCGCGGAAGACGCCGGTGTGCAGGCCGAAATAGCGGCCGTATTCCTGCACCAGCACGTCGGCCGCCACCTTGGACGCGCCGAACAGGCTGTGCTTGGTGTGGTCGATGGACATGGTCTCGTCGATGCCGTCCTTGTAGGGGTGGGACGGGTCGATCTCGAAGCGGGTCTCTTTTTCGATCAGCGGCAGGTAGTTGGGCGTATCGCCGTAGACCTTGTTGGTGGAGGTGAAGATGAAAACCGCCTCGGGGCAGTGCTTGCGGTAGTTCTCCAACATCGTCAGGGTGCCGTTGGCATTGACGGTGAAGTCCATGTAGGGGTCGGAGGCGGCCCAGTCGTGGGAGGGCTGGGCGGCGCAGTGGATGACGGCTTTGACGTCCTTGCCGTAGCGGCCGTGGATCTTGGCAATGGCCTCGTGGTCGCGGATGTCGGCGTCGTAGTGGGTGTAGTTCTTGTAGGCGTTTTCGAGGCGCTTGCGGTTCCAGGAAGTGTCGGCGTCCTCGCCGAAAAAGGTCTTGCGCAGGTTGTTGTCGATGCCGACGATGTCAAAGCCCTTTTCGCTGAAGAATCTGACGGTTTCCGAACCGATCAGGCCGGCCGAGCCGGTAACGATGGCGACTGCCACAGGAGTTCTCCTTTTGACGGATTGGGTGCGCGTCCCGGGGACGGCTTACGCGGCTCCGGCCTGGCGTGGTCTTCTGGCCAGAAACATCGCGCCCACGAGAAAGCGCAGGAAATACATGCCGAAGGTTTTGCCCGGATGGGAAAGAAGCCTTCGGTAGCGGCCTTGTTCGACAAAGACGCCAAAAAACCGATAGGCGGCGCCGTACTGGCGACGGACGTCGGGGTCCCGATCGGTCCATTTGGCGATATAGGCCTCGGCGCTGCCCGTGTAGTACGTCTTTTTCCTCAGGTAGCGAACGAGGTCGAAAGCGGCTTCGTTGTGGAAAAGAAGGGGCGTGTCCTGGCCGCTTTTTTCCTCGAAGCGGATAAGGTCTTCGAGAAAGTCCTGGCGCGGCAGGCCGGCGACATAGGCGTCCACCGCGTCGAAATCGTAGCGCGACAGGAGGCCGATGGTGCCGATGCGTTTGAGCTTCTTGTCCAGGTCCCAGTCCTCGGGGCCGGTCAGGGAGGTATCGAAGCCGCCCACGGCGGCGAATGCGTCCTTGGCGATGAAGCGGGCGCCGTCGATAACGGTGCCGTCGTAGAAGCTGCGCTCGAAGCGGCGCACGGACGGAAAGTAGTCCGCGCCGAGCACGATTTCCGGAATATGCAACGCGACATGGCGGCCGGCGGCCATTTTCTCCACGCAGCGGCGCACCACGGTGCGCGAGAGGATCATGTCGGCGTCGAGAAACATGACGTAGCGCCCGCCCGCCACCTCGAGCATGCCGTGGTTGCGCTGGGCCGAGCGTTCCGGGCCCATGTCGCGCACGATGTCGGCGTGGCGGCCGGCGATGGCCTTGGTGTCGTCGGTGCTGGCGTTATCGACGACGATGATCTCCAGGAACTCCCGGGGGTAGTCCTGGGCGGCCACGGACGCCAGACAGGCGCCGATGTTGGCGGCTTCGTTTTTGGTGGTGACCACCACCGATACGCGGTCCAAGGCTAACGCTCCCCGCCTGCGGCATGGTCGGCGGACGGACGTTGTCTGGCGGCTGTGCGATGGTGTCGGGTCATGACGGCGGCAAGGATGCGGCGGGCTCGCCTTATTTACAGCCGCAATCCTTGTTGCGGCTTTTGTTGAGCAGATGCCCCACGAGCTTGCCGGCGGCCCGGAACAGGAACTTCACGTCATCCACATCGCGGATGCTCATGATCTTGCGTGCGATAAACGCCGGCGTCAATGCGGCCTTATACAACTCATCCTTGAATTGCAACACGTCGTCATTCGATATCGGACTTTTCCAGACCGAGGCCCGCATATCGTACTCGTCCCAGTTCTCCGTGGTCAGCCAGCCGTTCTCCTTGGCTTCGGCGAAAAGCGGCGTGCCCGGGTAGGGGACGACGATGGTGGCCTGCAAGGTATTGAGCAGGCCTCTGGAAAAGAGCGACTTGGCGAAGTCGATGGTGCGCCGGGCGTCTTCGCGCGTTTCCCAGGGATAGCCGACCATGGTGGTGATGTGGGGCTCGAGGCCGGCCTTTTTGGCCATGGCCACGGTCTGTTCGATCTGTTCGACCTTGATGCCCTTGCACAGGCGGTTGAGGGTCGCCTGGGACATGGATTCGAGGCCGATGAGGATGAAGCGGAAATTGGCTTTTTTGAGCAGGTTCCACTGGTCCTGGGTCAGTTCGCCCACCCGCATGTTGCAGCCCATGACGACTTTCTTGTGGAGTCCCTTGTCGATGAGCCGCTGGCAGAATTCCTCGAGCCAGGCTCCGCGCGGAAAACAGCCGGAGTCGTCGAAAATTTCGCGCACGCCGCGCTCGGTCACCAGCCGCTCGATCTCGGCCACATGGCGTTCGGGAGAAACCGTGCGGTAGGTCGCGCCCGGAAAGAGCGTGGTCCAGGAGCAAAAAGTGCAGCGGCCCCACCAGCAGTCCCGGCCGGCCATGACGTAGGTGCCGGGCGTGTACTTGAAGTTGCCGTTTTTATAGGCGTAGCGCTGCCATTTGGTCAGGTCGCGGTCGATGTAGGGCAGGTCGTCGAGGTTGTGGTTGAGCGACCCCATGCCGCCGTCGACGATCTCGCCCCCTTCGCGCCGCCACACGCCGGCCGGCATGGGCACGTCCTTGCCGTCGAGGTGGTCGGCCAGATCGGCCAGGATGAAGTCGAAGTCGCCGCCGGCGATGACGTAATCCACGGAACTTTGTTCCATGGTTTCCCGGGGCAGGGCCGTGACGTGGTCGCCCATGAGGACCACGGCCGCTTTGGGCAGCCTTGCCTTGACGTCGGCCACGATCTTCCAGTGCCTGGTCACGACCGGGGTCTTGGTCTCCATGGCGACCAGGTCCGGGGCCTTTTTGACCAGATCGGCCATGAAGGCGTCGTAGGTCATCTCGTCGGCGATGCCGTCGTCGAAGGTGACGCTGTGGCCGCGCGAGGCGCACAGGCTCGCGGCGTAGGAGGGCACCATGGGATAGATGTAGGTCGGATTGGTGAACCACTGGAACTGGCGGTTCTGGGAGAGCAGCGGCGTGCCCTTGTCCGAGGCGAGCGGCGGATAAGCCACGGAAATTTTCATGTTACCTGCCGAGACTGCTGATCAGTTTTTTCTTGGTGAGGCCGTAGAGAAAGCGCAGGCCGTACCAGACGTGGGTAAGGGCCACGAAGGGCAGAGCGGCGAGCGCGACGGCCGGGGACTCGAAACGCACGAGATCGGCCAGGATCAAGAGTAAAAAGACGGCGTAGGCGGCAAACCCCAGGCCGATGAGTTCTCCGGCGCAGGGGAGCGCGGAGACGCCGCCGGCGGCCACGAACAGGCCGTGCAGGATCGAAGCCGCGATGAAAAGCACCCACAACGACGGCAGGAAATAGCGCAGGCGGCGGGAGGTCTCGGGATGCACGCGCACGAAATGCCCCCGGTGCAGGCCGTAGTTGCCGACCTGGCGCAGGTGCTTTTTCAGTCCCGGCCGGCGGTGGTGCCAAACGAAAAGTTCGGGCAGATAGCGGATCGCGCCGCCTTTCTTGTGCACCAGGTCCAGGCAGAACTTGGTGTCCTCGCCGGGCCAGCAGGCGGTGTCGAAACCGCCGACATCGAAAAAGGCCTCGCGGGAGACGATGAGGTTCACGGTGGGCCAGTCGTCCACCAGCCGGCTTGGCGGAGTGGGGCGGTAGCGCTCGGGAAAACCGGTGAGGCGGCTTAAAAACACCGCGCCCGAGGCCCGGGCCCAGAAAGGATCGTCGGGCGGGGTTACGGCCGGACCGCCCACGGCGGCAAGCCCCGGGTCGTCTTCGAAGGCCACCCGGGCCACGGTCAGCCAGGCCGGGTCGGGATAGGCATCGTCGTCGATGAAGGCGAGGTAGGCCCCGAGCGCCTGGAGCGCGCCCCGGTCGCGCTTGACGGCCGGGGAAACCGGGCCGGTGGCCACGGCGCGCACGCGCGGGTCGTCCGTGTAGGCGGCGACGTCCATGGGCGCGTCGGGCAGGAGGATGACCTCGAAATCCTTCTCGATAAGCCCCAGCAGGTGCGGCAGGCTTTCGACGAGGTAGGGGCCGGGCGCCTTGAAGGGGATGATGATGGAAAATAGGGGCGCGTCGGGAATGGCTGTCGGGATCACTGCTGCCCGTCCCAGTTTCCGGCGCGGCAGCGCACGATATAAAGCGGCCGGTTGACGACCTCGGTGTGGATGTGGCCGATGTAAAGGGACATCATGCCGAGGGCGCAAAGGACCACGCCGATAAGCAGGGTGTTGAAGACCGTGAAAAAGGCGATGGGCGTGATGTTGGCCCCGACGAACCAGTTGGCCAGGACCATGAGCACGAGCAGCGGGATGGTCACGGCCATGATGCCGAGACCGAGGTAGCCGGTTAGCCGCAGCGGCACCAGGGAAAAGGAGGTGAAGCTGTTTATGGCCAGATTGAAGAGCTTCTTGACGGAATAGGCCGGCTCGCCCTGGCTTCTGGCCGGGGCGCAAAAGGAGATGTAGGTCTTTTTGTAGCCCATCCAGTCGATGATGCCCCTAAACATGCGCGAGCCTTCGGTGAACTTGGCGAGCGTGCGCACGACCTTTTTGTCCAGCAGGCGGAAGTCCGTGGAATTGGGGGGCAGGTCGAGGTCGGTGAACCGGCGCATGAACCAATAAAAGCCCTTGGAGCCGATTTTTTTGACCAGGGTGTAGTCGGCGACCTTCTCGCGGATGGTGGCCACGATGTCGTAGCCTTCCTCCCACTTGGCGATGAGCTCGGGGATGACCTCGGGCGGGTGCTGGAGGTCGGCGTCGAGGCAGATGACGGCGTCCGCCCCGATGGAGGCCTCGACCCCGGCGGTCAGCGCCATCTCCTTGCCGAAGTTGCGGGAAAACATGAGCCCCTTGAAGCGGGGATCGGCGGCGACCAGGGATTCGACGATGGACCAGGAGTCGTCGCGGCTGCCGTCGTCGACGAACAGGCAGTCCCAATCGTAGGGCAGGGCGTCCATGACCGCGACCACGCTGTCGCGAAGCGCGTAAAGGCCCTTGCCCTCGTTGTACACGGGGACCACAAGGGAAATTTTGCCGCCGCGCCCGGGGGCGCGGCGGCTGGCGTCATCGTGCGTCATTGAGCGGACCGTTCCCGGCTACTTTTCGCGCATGAAGGCGTCAAAGTAATCGATGGTTTTCTTGAGGCCCTCGGAAAGCGGCACCTTGGGCTCCCAGCCGAGCTTGGCCTTGGCCAGGGTGATGTCCGGACGGCGCTGCTTGGGGTCGTCCTTGGGCAGGGGCCGATAGTCGATGGTCGATTTCGAGCCGGTGTATTCGATGACCATCTTGGCCAGTTCCAGAATGGTGAACTCGCCGGGATTGCCGGTGTTGATCGGGCCGGTGAAGTCGTCGGGGGTGTCCATCAGGCGCAGGAACGCCTCGATGAGGTCGTCGACGTAGCAAAACGACCGGGTCTGCTGGCCCTGGCCGTAAACGGTCAGCGGCTCGCCGCGAAGGGCCTGGATGATGAAGTTGGACACCACACGGCCGTCGTTGGGGTGCATGCGCGGCCCGTAGGTGTTGAAGATCCGGGCCACCTTGATGCGCAGGTTGTGCTGGCGGTGGTAGTCGAAGAAAAGGGTTTCGGCGCAGCGCTTGCCCTCGTCGTAGCAGGAGCGGAAACCGATGGGGTTGACATTACCCCAGTAGGATTCGGGCTGCGGGTGCACGGAAGGGTCGCCGTAGACCTCGGAAGTCGAGGCCTGCATGATCTTGGCCCGAAGCCGCTTGGCCAGCCCGAGCATGTTGATGGCCCCGTGCACGCTCGTCTTGGTGGTCTGGACCGGGTCGTGCTGGTAGTGGATGGGCGAGGCCGGGCAGGCCAAGTTGAAGATCTCGTCGACTTCCACGTACAGGGGAAAGGTGATGTCATGACGCATGAGCTCGAAATGCGGATTATCGAGCAGGTGTTTGACGTTTTGCTTGGCTCCGGTGAAGTAGTTGTCCAAGCAGATGACGTCGCAACCCTCGTTAATCAGCCGTTCGCACAGATGCGAACCAAGGAAACCGGCGCCGCCGGTGACGAGAACGCGTTTTTTCAGGTGCATGGCTTAAGCCTTGAAACACGGTTTTGGTAGAAGGTTATGTGAAGGCAAGGCGACCTAGTAAACCCGTTTTTTCCGAATGTAAACTCATTGCCAGGCAAGCACGGCCCACTCCCCGCTGGTGCGTGTCTCGGGCTCGGGCAGCCCTGTGGCGCGGTAGGCGGCGGCCACGGCCGGGGCCTGCTCCACCAGGATGCCGGAGAGGACGAGCACGCCGCCGGCGGCCACGTGGCCGGCCAGGCGGGGGGCCATGGCGATGAGCGGCGCGGCCAGGATGTTGGCGGCCACGATGTCGAAGACGGCCTCCGGCGAAACCGCCCCCACGCCGCCGACGGCCAGGCTCATGGCCTCGTCCACGGCGTTTAAGCGCAGGTTTTCCGCCGCGCACCACACCGCCTGGGGATCGATGTCCAGGCCGACGCCGGTAAGGCCCAGCTTGGCGAGCCCGATGCCGAGGATGCCCGAACCCGTGCCGAGGTCCAGAAACCGTTTCCCGGCGACGAGGCGGCCGGTCGCGGCGCAGGCGGCGAAGGCCTCCAGGCAAAGGGCCGTGGTCGGGTGGTGCCCGGTGCCAAAGGCCATCTTGGGCTCGATGAGGATGGGCGCGCGGCCTTCGGTGTCGGTGTCGGCCAGCCAGGGCGGCAATATCTCATAGATGCCGCCCACGGCGATGGGCGTGAAAAATTCCTTCCAGGCCGCGCCCCAGTCCTCTTCCTCGAGGGTGTCGAGGGCCACGGGAATATCCGGCCAGTCCTCGCCCACGGCGGCGGCGAAATCCCGGGCCGGCGGCCCGTCTTCCAGATGCACCCGGAAGCGCACGGCCGCGCCGTCGTCCGTCGGCGTCTCCTCCCAGCCCTGGGCCGCGCGTTCGGCCAGCCAGGCCTCCACCCGCTCGGCCAGATCGCCGGTATCGGGGACGGTGATGTCCACTCGCAGTAACGTCCGCACACGTACTCCTTAAATGAAGGGCAGGGGCGCTGCCCCTGTAACCCCGGCAGGGGAGGCGCTGCCTCCCCCGCACCCCTCCGCCGAGGGGCCAAGGGGCCCCCGGACCCCCCATAAAGGGTTTGGGGGATATACGGGAATTGGGAAGATGCCTATCGGGAAATGGGCGCGGCGGCAACGCCGGACGCCTGGCGCATCCCGCTGAGGAGGTGCCGTTCCACAACCCATTAAAAAGTTAAGGAAGGGGAGAGCGCGAGAGGGGAGAACCCTTTTCAAAGGGTTTCCCCTCTCGCATCTCTTTCCCCTCTTCTCTTATCGCCTACGCGTTGGCGTCGGCCAGGGAGCCGATGCCCGAGGCGTAGGCTCCCAGCGCATCCTTGGACGGGAGACCATCCGGCCCCGACGCGTAGCTGGGGACGGCGAAGGACCGTAAGTCCGCCACGTGGTCGAGGGTCTGGGTCATAAGGCTGTAGCCGGCTTCCGACCCCATGATGGTAATGCGGGGAAAATCGTCCATCATGGTCTCCTTGGGCTGCCGTCCGTAAAGCCGGCGCTGGCGATCGTCGTCTCGTGGGCCGCAACCCGCGGACCGCGTGGCCGTGCCGCCACAGTTGCCTGATGAAACGTTTGGGAAGGGGAGGGCACGAACGGGAAGAACCCTTTTGCAAAGGGCTTTTCCTCTCGCACCTTTTTCCCTTCTTCTTTTATCTCTTACGCGTTGGCGTCGGCCAGAGAGCCGATGCCCGAGGTGTAGGCCCCGAGCACGTCCTTGGAAAACTGGTAGGTCTGGCTCATGTCGTTGGTCATGGACGCGTGGGAGCCCGCCCCGCCGCTGTTCATGTAGTCCAGCGTCTTGCTCACCACGGCCGCGCCGAAGGTTTGTTTGTCGGTCGGCGCAAAGGAGGTGAAGGATGAGGAACCGGTGTTGTTCATGGTGTCCAGCGTCTTGGACACGATGCCGTAGGAGGCTTCCGCCCCCATCGCGCTGGAATAGTTGATCGCGCTCATGGCGTCCTCTCCTTGCCGACCTGTCCGGCCGGCTGTCGATACCGCTTATAGTATGCCTGTAGCCAGCGGTTCCCCGGTCGTCAAGGGGACGGGCGCGGGATTATTTTTCTTGCGCTGCGGCGGGGGCGGCGTCGGTTACGGAACGCAGGACCGCGCGCAGCCGGCCGGACGGGTCGGCCAGGGCCAGCCGTCTGGCGAAACGTTTTTCCTGTCCCGTTTTCACGGCCGTGGCCGCGGCCAGGACGACTTCCTCCAGGCCCGGCCCCAGGCGGAAGGCGGCCAGGTCGGCCAGGCCGAGGGTTAGTCCGAGGGACCAGTCGTCCGGGCGGTGGAGGGTGAGGTTGGACATGAGGGCCACGCGTTCGGGTTCGCTGCCGGGCAGGCGCGCGAGCAGCCTGTCCAGGCGTCGGTCGATTTCCAGGTCGTCCGGGGCGAGGGCTTTGGCCGCCACCAGGCATTGGACGGCGTTTTCCGGCAGATGGCGGGTCGGGTCGAACACCATGCCCGGCGCGGCTTCGTAGCCGGCCGCCTCCAGGGCTCCGGCGAAGTGGAGCAGGTAGTCGCGTGGGCCGGACAGGCGGGGGATGTCCCGGCGTCCGTGGCCGGCCTGGGCCACGTAGGCGAGGCGGGCCTCTCCCGGGGCGTCCAGGCGGCAGGCGGCCAGACAGCAGGCCGTGGCCGTCAGCGGATGCCCGGACAGCGCCGGCCGGGCCAGGCAGAAGCCGATGAGGGCCAGCACGGCGTTTCGGTCTCCGGCCCCGAGCACCGTCTGGATGCGGGCGGCCATGACCTCCGGGGTGTCCGGAACGGCGGCGAGGCGCTGCCAGATCATCGATCCGGCCAGGGCCAGCTGCCCGGAGCGGCGCAGGTGGTAGAGGGCGAGGGCTTCGGCCGTGGCCGCCTCGGGGCCGCGCGGGGGGGCGGCGCAGCGGCCGGCCAGCTCGAGCAGGGCGGCCGCCCGGTGGAGGGGCAGGTGGCGGGCGGCCACGGCGGCGTGGGCGGCCCGGCCCATTTTCTCGGTCAGGTCCGGATGGGTCAGGGCGAAACGGAGGCGGTCGTCGAGTTCCAGCACATCATCATAATAGAAGGCCTCGCGCTCCGGGACGAAAAGCGTGTCCACGCCCTCGGGCCGGCGTTCGGCCACGGGCAGGCAACCGCTGGAAGCGGCCTCGAACAGGCGCAGGTTGATTTCGCCGGCAATGGACTCGTTGGGCACGATCCGGGCGGCGTCGTAGAAGGCGGCCATGGCTTCGCCGTGGACGTCGTCGCGCATGACGAGTCCGTAACGGGCCATATGCTCGGCGAACCATTGGCGTCGCCGGCGCTGGGGGGTGACGCGGCCGACGAAGGCCAGGGGCATGGCGCGGTCGGCATGGGGCACGAAGGGGCGGGGCGCGCCGTGCCAGGGCACCCAGGCCGCGTGCGGCGCGCCGGCGGCGGCAAACGCCTTCGCCAAATGGGGCTGGGTGGTGGCCACGGCGGAAAAGCCCCGGGCGTAGTGGCGTTGCCAGAAAAAATTGAGGTGCGGATCAAGGGCCCAGTACACGACCGGGCAAGGCGTCTTTGCGAGGTCGGTCAGCACCAGCCTCGCGCCGAGATTTTCCTGGTGGATGACGCAGTCCGGCGGTTCGGGCAGGCCGGCCAGAAGCTCCGGCAGGCTTGCCGTGCCCCGGGGCGGGTCGAGGCGCGTCGCGCGCACGCCCAGATGCGTCAGGGCCGGCCCGAGGTGCGAGTGGATGAGGCAGACGGTTTTAATCCGGGCGGCCATGGTCCGGTCCGGGGAAAGGCGGCGGTTCGCGTTATGGCGTCCCGCATGGACGCGGCGCGTCCCACGCGTCCCCGGGCGCGCCCCTTCCGGCCGGCGTCATGACGGTCCGGCGTGTCCCGCATCGGCGAAAGTCCCGTTTTTTTCCGCGTGCCCGGCCCGGCAGGGGGCGGGACGGACGGCGCGGGCCGGGCGGACGGTCGTTGGCGTGAACCTAGGCCATGACGACGGAATTCTCGCAGTCGCCGAACGGGGAAAAGGCGTGCTTGTCCGATTCGGGGTCGCTGATCCAGATCTCCCCATCGATCAGATAGCGGAACTGGTATTCGCGGCCGGTCGGGAGGTCAAGGGTAACGGAAAAGGAGCCGTCCTTTTGCCGGCGCATGGGCGTGGCCTCGATCTCCCAATCGTTGAACTCGCCGACGAGCTTGACGTTGCCGGCGTCCTTGGCTTGTTCCTTGGCCAAAACGAAGGTTACCTTGCAAACGGGTTTGCTTTTCAGGAACTTTTTCTTCAGCGACATGGGATCTCCTCCTCGGGAGTGGCCGAGCCGCAACGAAGCGTCATTGCGTCGCGCGGCGCAACTTGGGACTTAAGTCTGCCGTATCGCCTCTTTGTGACGATGTAAAATCTTTTTTGAAAAAAAGGGGGATAACTAGCGGGTTAAAGCAGTCCGTCCCGCTTGGGCCGGGCCGTCATGCCTTGCGGATCGCCGGGCTTGGCGCGGGAACACGAGGCCTTGCCGTGGAAAAAGAACCCGCTGGCGTTTGGGGCGTCGCCCTGGCAAGTGATCATGACGGTTGGGGCCTTCCTTGCGTCGCGGGAGGGCGACGTTCAGGGAACTGTTGCCAAAAAAGAATAACCGGTGCAAGGCATGCGCTCCGGCGGGAAGGCTGGATTTTTTCCGCCGCCGCCCCTAGTATCGGGATGCCGCCCGGCATCCTTGCCCGCCTGGGCCACAGTCAACACGGAATGATGCAAGCATGATGCGATCGCTTTTTTTTACGGCCTGCCTTGCGCCGCTGACCCTCGTTTTCAGCTCCCTGTGCTGGCTCTTCGCCCGCGTGGGGGCCGACGCCCGCCTGTCCCACCGGCTCGAGTGCCTGTGGGCGCGCTGCCTCGTCTGGTGCTCCGGCGTGCGCGTCACGGCCGACCTTTCGGCCCTCGACCCGAACGAGACGTACATTTTCATGGCCAACCACCAGAGCCATATGGATATCCCGATCCTTTTCGCCACGCTTTCCGGGTACAATTTCCGGTTTCTGGCCAAGGAAAGCCTGTTTGCCATCCCGGTTTTCGGGCCGGCCATGCGCCGGGTGGGCCATGTGGCCATCAACCGGGCCAACCGGCGCAAGGCCATGGAGGCCATCGCCGAGGCGGTCGGGCTCGTCTCGCGCGGGGTGGGGCTGCTCGTTTTTCCCGAGGGCACGCGGTCCATGGATTATTCGCGCCTTGGCGAATTCAAGACCGGCGGCATGATCGTGGCGCTCAAGTGCCAGGCCAAGGTGGCCCCGCTCATCGTTTCCGGCTCCGGGCGCGTCCTGCCCAAACACGCCCGCCGGGCGCGTCCGGGGGAAGTGACCGTGCGCGCCCTGCCGCCTTTCGATCCCCATGCCTTATACACGCTTAAGGAGCGTGAAGCCTTTAAAAACGATCTTTGGGCCCGCATGAACGGGGCCTACCAGGAGATGCGACAATGAATTCCACTCCCGCCGTGACGCTCTATCCGCTGGGCGGCCTCGGCGAAATCGGGCTCAACTGCATGGCCCTGGTGTCCGGCGAGTCCATGATTGTCGTGGATTGCGGCCTGATGTTTCCCGACGACTCCCTGTTCGGCATCGACGTGGTCATCCCGCGTTTCGACTTCATTTTGGCCAACAAGGACAAGCTCAAGGGCATCATCCTCACCCACGGCCACGAGGACCACATCGGGGCGTTGCCCTGGCTTATGCGCTCGTGCGACGCCACGCTCTACGGGTCGTCTTTTACCCTGGCCCTGGCCGCCAAAAAGCTTGAGGAGCACAACCTCAAGGAGTTCACCCACTTCGAGGCGGTGGAGGGTGGCCAGACCATCACGCTCGGCGACTTCAAGGTCACCTTTTTCCCGGTGTGCCATTCCATTGTGCGCGGTTTCGGCCTCGGCATCGAGACCCCGGCCGGGCGGATCGTGCACACCGGTGACTTCAAGATCGACCGCACGCCGCTTGACGGGCACGCCACCGACCTGCCGGCCATCAAGGCCTTTTCCGAAAAAGGCGTCATGCTCCTTTTGTCCGATTCCACCAATGCCGAGCGCGAGGGCTTCGCCCTGGCCGAGCGGGAGATCAAATCCGCCCTGGCCGGCATTTTCAAGGAAGCGGCCGGGCGCATTGTGGTGACGCTTTTTTCCAGCCACATCCAGCGCATGCAGGAGATCTACGACCTGGCCCACGCCTCGGGGCGCAAGGTGGCGGTCTCGGGCAAGAGCCTTTTTTCCAATATCGAGATCGCCCGGGAGCTCGGGCACCTGCGTGTGCCGGCCGGGGCCGAGGCCAGCCTCGACGACCTGCCGAGCCTGCCCGACAACCAGGTGGTGCTGCTCGTCACCGGCTCCCAGGGCGAACCGCTCTCGGCGCTGTCGCGCCTGGCGTATGGCGAGCACCGCCAGATCAAGGTGCAAAAGGGCGACACCGTCATCCTGTCCTCGCGTTTCATCCCGGGCAACGTCAGGGCCATAACCCGGCTCATAAACCGTCTCTACAAGCTCGGGGCCGAGGTCCTTTACGAGTCCGTCCAGGCCATCCACGCCTCGGGCCATGCCCACGCCGAGGAACTGCGGCTGATGCTGCGGACCGTTTCGCCGAAGTTTTTCATCCCCGTGCACGGCGAATACCGCCATCTGGTCAAGCACGCCCGCATCGGCGTTTCCTGCGGCGTGGCTCCGGAGCGGGCCCTGGTCATCGAGGACGGCCAGCCCGTGACCTTTTCCGACGGGCTGATCCGGCTCGAGGACCCGATTCCGGTGGAGCACATCTACGTCGACGGCAAGGGCGTCGGCGACGTGGGCGTCACCGTGCTCAAGGAGCGCCAGCTTCTTGCCGGCGAGGGGCTGGTCATCGTGGTCATGGTGGTGGACGAGAAAACCGGCGAACTGACGTTCGGTCCCAATATCCTGTCCAAGGGCTTCGTCTTCGAGCAGCACTACAGCCACGTGCTCGAAGACGCCAAGTGCATCGTGCTGGACATCTACGAAAACGTGCCGCCGGGGCAGTCGGACCTGCTCAAGGAGCGCATCCGTTCGGCCTTGCGCCGGTTTTTCCGCAAGGTGCTGGAACGCGATCCGGTGGTGGTGCCGCTGGTCATCACCTTGTAGGCGGGGCATGGCGATATGAAAGTGCTGCGGGTGCGCCGGGGGGCGGCGACCTTTTACGCCCAGCTGTTGCTGGAGGAGCGGGCCGTGCGCTGCCTCGACCGCACCCTCGGCGTGCCCGAGGTGCTGCCGCTGACGGAAGTCTCGGTGCTGGCGCCGGTGGCCCCGTCCAAGGTGGTGTGCGCCCAGGGCAATTTCCGCAGCCGCCTGGAAGAGATCGGCCGTGGGCCGGGCGACGCGCCAATGCTTTTCCTGAAGCCCCCCACGGCCGTCATCGGCAACGGCCAGTCCATCATGCTGCCCCGGGCCACGTCCCGTGTGGAGGCCTGGGGGGAGCTGGCCATGATCCTTGGCCGGGGCTGCCGCAACGTCGCGCCCGAGGACGTGCCGCGCCATCTTTTCG
Source organism: Solidesulfovibrio fructosivorans JJ] (assembly GCF_000179555.1). Lineage (NCBI taxonomy): Bacteria > Pseudomonadati > Thermodesulfobacteriota > Desulfovibrionia > Desulfovibrionales > Desulfovibrionaceae > Solidesulfovibrio > Solidesulfovibrio fructosivorans. Next base: position 80,635 of record NZ_AECZ01000014.1, on the reverse strand, counting down.
GCTACTCCTGCGCCAACGACGTCACGGCCGGCGATTTCCTCGCCCCGGGCGAGCCGCTCGGCCGGGCCAAGGGCTTCGACACCTTCGCCCCCATCGGCCCCTGGATCGAGACCGCCGTGGCCGACCCCACGCAGCTGTGGCTGCGCACCACGGTCAACGGCGCCGTGATCCAGGAATCCTCGACCGGCGACATGGTGCTCTCTCCCTACGCGCTCGTCAGCTTCATCTCCACCATCATGACCCTGCTCCCCGGCGACGTGATCCTGACCGGCTCCCCGTCCGGAGGGGGGCGGCTCGCCCCGGGCGACGAGGTCCGGGTGGAGATCGACGCGGTGGGGGTGCTCATAAACGCCGCCAAGGCCGAGGAAGAGGCCGCGCCGCTGCAATAGCCCGTCCGGGCACCCCGTCTCCGCCGTCCCGTCCCGCCGCCCGGGAAAGCCGCGATCCCCGGGATCGTGGGGCTTGCTTTTTTAAAAAAGGATGACTACAAACTCCCGTTCACCAAACACGCACGCTTCGCCTGTTCCCTGGGTGCCGGGCGGTCCGGTCGCTCCCCGGCGAAGCGGAGGGAAAACCCAAGGAGTAACCATGCCTTACGTCACCATGAAGCAGCTTCTGGAGACCGGCGTCCACTTCGGACACCAGACCCGCCGTTGGAACCCCAAGATGCGCCCGTTCATTTTCGGGGCCAGAAACGGCATCCATATCATCGACCTGCAGCAGACCGTGCGCCTGTACCAGAAGGCCCACGACTTCGTGGCCGGCATCGTGGCCGGCGGCGGCAAGGTCGTTTTCGTCGGCACCAAGCGCCAGGCCCAGGAATCCGTGAAAAAGGAAGCCGAGCGCGCCGGCCAGTTTTTCGTCACCAACCGTTGGATGGGCGGCATGCTCACCAACTTCCAGACCATCAAGAAGAGCATCGATCGCCTGAAGAACCTGGAGCGCATGTTCGGCGACGGCTCCATCAAGCGCTTTCCCAAGAAGGAAATCGTGATGATGGGCCGCGAGGTCGAAAAGCTCAACGCCAACCTCGGCGGCATCAAGGACATGGACAAGCTGCCCCAGGCCGCCTTCATCATCGACCCCAAGCGCGAGGAGATCGCCGTCCAGGAATGCCGCAAGCTCGGCATCCCCATTGTGGCCGTGGTCGACACCAACTGCGACCCCGACGTCATCGACTACGTGATCCCCGGCAACGACGACGCCATCCGCGCCATCAAGCTTTTTGCCTCCACCGTGGCCGAAGCTTGCCTCGAAGGCGCGGCCCAGACCAAGGATAAGGACGAGGAGCCGACCCCGGACAAGGACGAAAAGCCCGAAGCCGTGGCCGAGCCCGCCCCCGCCGTCGAAGCGGCGGCGCAAACCGAATCCGCAACCACTGCCGAGTAGGAGGACCGTCTCATGGCCGATATTACCGCCAGCTCCGTGAAAGCCCTGCGTGACAAAACCGGCGCGGGCATGATGGATTGCAAGAAAGCCCTGGGCGAGTGCTCCGGCGACGAGGAAAAAGCCGTCGCCTGGCTGCGCGAGAAAGGCCTGGCCAAGGCCCAGAAGCGCGCCGGCCGCGCCACCTCCGAGGGCATGATCGGTTCCTATATCCACTCCAACGGCAAGCTCGGCGTCATGGTCGAGATCAAGTGCGAGACCGACTTCGTGGCCCGCTCCGAGCGCTTCCAGGAGTTCGCGAAAAACGTGGCCATGCAGATCGCCGCCACCAACCCGGTGTGCCTCGGCCCCGAGGAAGTGCCGGCCGAGCTTTTGGCCAAGGAAAAGGAAATCTACAAGCACCAGGCCATGGAAGAGGGCAAGCCCGAAGCCATCGCCGAGAAGATCGTCGAAGGACGCATGAAGAAGTACTACAAGGAAGTCTGTCTGCTCGAGCAGCCGTTCATCAAGGACGACAAGGTCGTCATCAAGGACCTGCTCAACGAGCTGATCGGCGTACTTGGCGAAAACGTCCAGATCGGGCGATTCTGCCGCATGGCCCTGGGCGAGGACGCCGCCTAGGCGGATGCGCATCGAGGTTACAACGGGCCGCAAGGCCCGTTTTTTTTGCAATTCGGTCCGGGGGAGGTCCAGGACGCTCGGTCCTCCCCTCCATACTTCCCGCAACCAGTGAGGGGCGCCATGTCGAATTTGCGGTTTTCCCAGGTTTTGCTAAAGATAAGCGGCGAGGCGCTGGCCGGCGGTCGTCCCTTCGGGATCGACAACCAGACCATCACCAATTTCTGCCAGGAGATCGCCCAGGCGGCCGAGGCCGGAGCCAGGATTTCCCTGGTCATCGGCGGCGGCAACATTTTTCGCGGCGTCTCCGATCAGGCCGCCGGCATGGACAGGGCCTCGGCGGACTACATGGGCATGCTGGCCACGGTCCTAAACGCCCTGGCCGTGCAGGAAGGCCTGGAGAAACAAGGGCTGTCCACCCGCGTCATGTCGGCCATCACCATGCGCGAGGTCTGCGAGCCCTACATCCGCCGCCGGGCTCTGCGGCATTTGGAAAAAGGACGGGTGGTCATCTGCGCCGCCGGAACCGGCAATCCGTACTTCACCACGGACACCGCCGCGGCGCTGCGGGCCATGGAGCTCAAAACCGAGGCCATCCTCAAGGGAACGAAAGTCGACGGCGTCTACGACAAGGACCCGCTCAAACACCCCGACGCCGTCAAATTCGAAACCCTGACCTACATGGACGTGCTGGAAAAGCGGCTGCGCGTCATGGACACCACGGCGATCAGCCTGGCCATGGACAACAAGCTGCCCATCGTGGTCTTCAACATGTTCACGCCGGGCAACCTCAAGCGGGTGCTGGTCGGGGAGCCCGTCGGCACGGTGGTCAAAGGAGAGGATTAATATGCAGGCAGTGCTCAAGGACGCCGAAGACCGGATGCAAAAGGCGCTGGCTTCGCTGGACAAGGAATTCGCGCGGCTGCGTACCGGACGGGCCACGACTTCGCTCCTCGACGGTATCCGCGTGGACTACTACGGCACCCCCACTCCCCTGGACCAGATGGCCTCGGTGTCCACCCCGGACAGCCGCACCATCACCATCGCGCCCTGGGACCGCAAGGCCTTCCATGACGTGGAAAAGGCCATTCTCAAATCCGACCTCGGCCTGACCCCGGTCAACGACGGCAAGATCATCCGTATTTCCATCCCGCCCCTGACCGAGGACCGCCGCAAGGACCTGGCCAAGGTGGCCAAGAAATACGCCGAGGAAGCCAAGGTCGCCATCCGCAACATCCGCCGCGACGCCAACGACGCCCTCAAGAAAAAGAAGAACGACAAGGCGATCAGCGAGGACGACCAGCACAAGGGCCAGGAAGACGTCCAGAAGCTCACCGATGCCTATATCGCCAAGGCCGATGATGCCCTCGCCAAGAAAGAAAAGGAAATCATGGAGATATAGTGCCGGATTCCATGTCGCTTCCCCGCCACGTCGCCATCATCATGGATGGCAACGGACGCTGGGCCACCATGCGCGGCCTGCCCCGTAGCGAAGGCCACCGGGCCGGCACCGAGGCCGCCCGGGGCATCATCACCCGCTGCCGGGAACTGGGCATCGGCCACCTGACCCTTTACGCCTTTTCCAAGGAGAACTGGGGACGGCCGGCTGACGAGGTCAAGTTCCTTTTCGACCTCCTGGTGCGGTTTTTAACCCGCGAAACGGACATGCTGCTCAAGCAGTCCATTCGGTTCCGGTTGCTCGGCGAAATGGCCGACTTGCCCCTGGCCGCGCGCAAGGTCCTCGGCCACGTCATCGCCAAGACCGCCCACTGCACCGAAATGACCCTGAACCTGGCCCTCAACTACTCCGGCCGCGACGAAATTCTGCGCGCCTGCCGCAGCCTCATGCGCCAGGGCGTCGCCCCCGAAGATGTCACCGAAGAACGCCTCTCGGCCGAACTCTACACCGCCGGACAGCCCGACCCGGACCTCATTATCCGCACCAGCGGCGAAAAACGCCTCTCCGGATATCTGCTGTGGCAGTCCACCTACAGTGAGTTCTCCTTCCCCGAGACCCTCTGGCCCGACTTCACCCCCGACCACTTCGAAGCCGCCCTGCACGATTACCAAAACCGCACCCGGCGTTTCGGCCTCACCGGCGACCAAGCCGCCGGGTAGCCGGGGCGCCGCCCCGGACCCCGGCAGAGGCTTTGCCTCCGCACTCCGCCGGGGGGCGTGATGCCCCCCGGTCTCCCCTCCACAACACCGACGTCCCAAAGCAATAAGGCGGGGAGTGGGTATTATTTTTTATATAATGTATTGCAATTTATGTATATTTTTTCATATATATATTGACATTTGATAAAATATTCAGAAATATGTTTAGCAAAGTAAAAATTTATTTTTGGAGGCCGCTATGAAACGTTTATCTTTTAATGTTGCTTTTGTTTGTTTAGTAATGCTGTTCTCTTCTGGAATATTTTTAATTAATGGAACAACCACAGATGCACAAGCTGGAACCTTGGTTATTTACAATGATGACCCATTTGGAAATGATATTGTTGTCAGGGATAGGTATAGCAATAATAATATTGTTTACAGTGGTTATTTGGGTCCGCACCAAAAACGTTCTGTTTCAGTGGTTATTAGAGATGGGTATGCTAGCGTCTCCGTGCTTAATAAGCAGAGTGGTAGGACTATTGGATATTCATGGATGAAGAATGGTGATGAGGTGAAAGGATGGTAACTTTTTTACGTTGGATACCATATAAAGTTTCGTAGTCCAACAAACCAAAGCTAATCAAATTTCAACAATACATCCTGACCCGGTAAAAAGGGGTCCGGGGGACATCAAGTCCCCCAGCGGGGTTGCAGGGGCAGCTTCCCTGCCCTTTCTGCCGCCTGCGTCTCCTCGTCTTCCCTCCCTCCGCCCAAAAAACACAGGCCCCCGCCGGGGAAGCGGGGGCCTGCTCAAGGAGGGAGGAGAGAGAGTGTTGTAGCCGGCCCTGCGGCGTGGTGCGCGCCGCGGGACCTTGACGGACCGGCTTGAGGGGGAAGCCGGGGTTGCCGTCATCTTCCTTATAAACATGGATCATGAAAGGGGCATGGCCGGGGCATGAACTTTGGTTAGGAAAGAGGAAGCCCCCGCCGGGGAGCGGGGGCTTCGCATTCGAGGAGAGGAGGTTTCGGCTTGCGGTCCCGGGCGGGGTGAAGGGGGTTGGAACCGGGCCCTGGTTTGTTGGCAAAGGGCTTTTGACGGCGCGGCCGGAGGGGGATAGCCGCGTTGCCGTCGGGAAAAGATATAGGTCGGGAGGGTGGACCGGGCATGACCGGAACATGAACGTTGTTTAGGGAACGGGATGGCGGGCAAACGAAAGCCCCCGCCGTGTGGGCGGGGGCTTCGTTCAAGGAGGGGGAGGGCGACCTTGGGGCCATCCGGACGGGAGGGGCCGTACGGACGGCGGATGCAACAAAGAGGGTATGGCTCGGGCACGTTTGTGCGGGCCTTGCCGCAACGCCGTATCCGACGATGCCTGGATAGGCGGCCAGCATGGAGGTGGTATGGCCGCTTTATGAACTAAAATTCATGTTTGGCCGGGCTCAGGCGCGGGGCCGGGGAAAGGCCATGGTGACGCGCAGGCCCGGGGCGTTGTCCTCGAGGCGCAGGGCGGCCTGGTGCAGGCTGGCGGCGGCGGCGACGAGGGAGAGCCCCAGGCCGCTGCCGGGGGTGTTGCGGCTGGATTCCAGCCGGGCGAAGCGTTCGAGGACGAGCTCCCGGTATTCGGCCGGGATGCCGGGGCCGGTGTCGGCCACGGCCAGTTCCGGGCCGCTTGGGGTGGCGGTGAGGGTGACGGTGATGGCCCCGCCGTCGGGGGTGTATTTGACGGCGTTGTCGAGGAGGTTGGCCAGGGCCTGGGAGAGCAGGTGGCGGTTGCCGGCGACGGTGATGTCCGGGGCGAGATGAAAGGAGAAGGCCAGATCTTTTTCCTCGGCCAGGGGCTCGTAGAGTTCGGCCACGTCGGCGGCGAGGCTGGTCAGGTCCACGTCGGTGAAATCCTGGCGGCGGGTGCCGGCCTCGGCCTGGGCGATGGTCAAAAGGGCGTTGAACGTCATCAGCAGGTTGTCGATCTCGCTGATGGTCTGGCGCAGCACGGTGCGGTAGTGTTCGGGGTCGTCGACGGGCCGGGCCAGGGACATTTCCAGGCCCGAGCGGATGCGGTTTAAGGGACCGCGCAGGTCGTGGGCGATGTTGTTGGACACCTGCTTGACGCCGTCCATGAGCTTGGAGATCTGGTCGAGCATGGCGTTCAGGTTCTCGGCCAGGCGGTCGAATTCGTCGCCGGCCCCACGGGTGGGGATGCGCCGGGTCAGTTCGCCGCGCATGATTTCCCGGCTGGCGTTGTTGATGACGTCGATGCGCTTGAGCGTCCAGCGGCTGGTCAAAAGGCCGCCCAGGCCGCCGAGCACCACGGTGATGCCGAGGCCCCAGATCAGCGCGTCCATGATGAGCCGTTCCACCTTGATGCGTTCGGACACGTCGCGGCCGACGATGAGGTGGAAGTTGCCGGGAAGGAGGAAGTAGCGCATGCGCACCCGGCGCGGCTCGAAGTTTTCAGTGTCTTCCAGGGTGGCGTCGAACCAGCCCGAGCCGGTGTCCTTGAACTTGGGCCAGTCGGCCAGGTTGCCGGCCAAGGGATTGAATTTCCAGTCCGTGAGCAGGTAGACGCTCGAGCCGGCCTTGTCCTTGGCCACGCGGGACTTGATGACGCGGATGAGGCCGGTCAGGCCGAGCTGGCTGTATTGTTCGGCCAGCCCCTGGATCTCGGCGTTTATCGTCTCGTCGGTCTGCCGCTCCATGAAGCCGGCGGTGGAGGTGTAGATGAACCCCAGGAGCACCAGCACCGACAGGCCGAAGGCGGCCATATGGATGATGGACAGGCGCAGGGTGGAGGATCGCAGGAGCTTAGTTGGAATCACGCAGGCTGTATCCGGCGCCGCGGATGGTGGAGAGCAGGGGCTTGTCGTGTCCCTTGTCGATCTTCTGGCGCAGGCGGCTGATGTGGACGTCGATGACGTTGGTCTGGGGGTCGAAGGAGTAGTCCCAGACGTTTTCGAGCAGCATGGTGCGGGTGACGACGTGGCCGGCGTGGCGCATGAGGTACTCGAGCAGGGCGAATTCCTTGGGCTTGAGTTCGATGGCCTTGCCGGCGCGCCTGACCGTGCGGGCGACCAGGTCCATTTCCAGGTCCGCGACCTTGAGCGTCGTGTCCGGGACTTCGGCCCGTCCCCGGCGCAGCAGGGCTTCCAGCCGGGCGAGCAGCTCGGCGAAGGCGTAGGGCTTGACCAGGTAATCGTCGCCGCCGGCCTTTAAGCCCTTGACCCGGTCGTCCACGTCGCCGAGCGCCGACAGGATCAGCACGGGGGTATGGTTGCCGGCCGTGCGCATGGTGCGCACGATGGTGAGCCCGTCGACGCCGGGCAGCATCCGATCCACCACCAGGGCGTCGTAGGTTTCTCCCGCCACGCGGTACAGCGCCTCGCGGCCGTCGGCCACGTGGTCGGCGACGTAGCCCGATTCCTTGAGCCCCTTGACCATGTACGCGGCGGCTTCCAGATCGTCTTCCACGATGAGCACGCGCATGGCGCACCTCCGGTTTGGCCGTATTGAAACAGCCTACCTTGTTTGGTCCGCCTTGTTAAGCGCCCGCGCCGCCCCCCCGGCGACGCGGCCTGGCCAGGGCCCGGCGCAGGGCCGCCTCGAGCTGGCGCATGTCGATGGGCTTGGACACGTAGTCGTCGAAGCCCGCGGCCAGCATTTTTTCCCGGTAGCCCCTGACGGCGTGGGCGGTGAGCGCCACCACGGGCGTGTCGGCTCGCTCGCCGTAGCACGCCGGGTCGCGAAGTCGGGCCAGGGCCTCCAGGCCGTTTAATTCCGGCATTTCCACATCCATGAGCACGCAGTCGAAGGACCTCTTCGCGAGAAGGGCCAGGGCGGCCGCGCCCGAATCCACGGCCGTGACGCCGTGTCCCCGGCGTTCCAGCAGGCGTTTGCCCACGAGCTGGTTGATGCAGTTGTCCTCGACCAGCAGGATGGACAGCGCGGGCAGGGGCGCGCGGGCGGTGGTCGTCTCGGGCCGTTGCCGCGCCGCGCCGCTTTTTTTGCGGCACACGGTGGTGAAATAAAAGGTGCTGCCCTTGCCCGGCCGTGAGCTGAGCCAGAGGCGTCCGCCCATGAGCGCGACCAGGTTGTTGCAGATGGAAAGTCCCAGCCCCGTGCCGCCGACGCCGCGCGTAAGGCTCCCGTCGAGCTGGGTGAAGGGCTCGAAAATGCGGTCCTGCTTGGCGGCGGGGATGCCGATGCCGGTATCGATGACGGAGAAAAGCAGGGACACCCGGTTCCCGGGGGGCGTGTCCGACGGGTCGGCGCAAAGGATCTCGTTTTGGGTGTCGGGTTCCACGCACAGGCGCACGTCGCCGTTTCGGGTGAACTTGAGCCCGTTGGAGACGAGGTTGGCCACGACCTGTCCCAGCCGGCCGGCGTCGCCGATGAGGGTTTCGGGGACGTCCGGGTGCACGGAGAGGCTCAAGGTGTTGCCGTGGCGCGCGGCCAGGGTGTCGAACAGCCGCAGGCAGCGGCCGAGCATGCGGCGCGGGGAAAAGGGCGCGGCGGAAAGCTCCACCCGGCCGGCCTCGATGCGGGAGAAATCCAGAATGTCGTTGACGATGTCGAGCAGCGACAGGGCCGACTGGCGGGCCAGGTCGAGGTATTCCCGCTGTTCCCCGGTCAGGTCGGTCTGGAGGGCCAGCTCGGTCATGCCCATGATGCCGTTTATGGGCGTGCGGATTTCGTGGCTCATGGTGGCCAGGAATTCCGATTTGGCCTTGTTGGCCGCCTCGGCCGCCTCCATGGCCCGCGTCAGGTTCTGGCGCGTGCGCATGAGCTCGGTGACGTCCACCATGGCCTCGATGATGCCCGAGCCGTCGGGGAGTTTGTGGGCGGTCTTGTACATGACGCGTTCGCCGCGCAGGGTGGTGACGGCGCATTCCCTGTCCCGCACCACGCCGGAATCGGCGCTTAAGGCCGGGCAGGTCTCCTTCTTGCACAAATAGGCCTTGCAGGATTTCCCCAGGGCCGCTTCCCCGAACAGGCGGGCGGCGGCGGGGTTCTGGTATTCGAGAATCCGGTCGCCGTGCGGCGTGACGCGGACCTTGACGATGGGAATGGGGGCGCTGTCGAGGACGGTTTCCAGGTCCTGCCTGGCCAAGGCGCTGTCGGTGACGTCCAGGACCAGGCTTTGGACGGCGTTTACCCGGCCGAAGGCGTCGCGCAACAGCCGCGCGTGGTCGGTGACGTAGCGGGTTTGGCCGTCCCCGGTCCGCAGGCGGTAGTCCAGGATACAGGCATCGTTGCCGGCGACGGCGTTTTCCCGCAGGGCCGCTTCGACCTTGGGCAGGTCGTCCGCGTGGACGAGTTCGCGGGGGAGCAGGGCGCCGCTGATCAGTTTTTCCCGGGAAAAGCCGAAGCGGTCGATGTTTGCCGAGACGTATTCCACCGGGCCGGGTTCCTCGCCGGACACGGCGAAGCGCAGGAGAAAAGCGGGTCCCGTTTCGAGGATGCCGTCGGCCAGGCGCAGGGCCTCTTCGGATTCCCGGCGGGGGGGGAGGTCGGAAAGGGCGATGTGGAGGCCCCGCCCCGTGTCCGGGCCGGTCGGCCGGCCCGCCGGCGTGGCGGCGATCTCCACGTAACGGCCGGTTTGATCCGGGCGCAAGAGCCTTATTCCCGCCGTCTGCCGTTCCCCGGTCCGTCCGGCCCGATCGCGCAGGGCGCGCAGGCACGGCTGGTCCGCCCGGGCCACGAAGCGGGAAAAGGGCTGGCCGGGGAGCGTCTCGGGCGTATGGCCGAGCATGGCCGCGGCCTGGCGGTTGGCCGCGACGATGCCGCCGGCCGCGTCCAGGCTCAGAAAGCCGATCGGGGCGCATTCGTACAGGTCGGCGAAGCGTTCGCGGGTTTCGGCCAGGGCGGCGCGGGTCTCCCGCAACTGTTCGTCCTGGCGGGAAAGGGCTTCCTGGCTGGCGCGAAGCGCGTCGCGCAGTTTGGCGACGCCTTCCGGCGACAGGGAGGCGGGGTCCATGGCGAAGAGGTGGTCGGCTGTGGGGGGCGTGGCGCCCCGGCCCGGGCTCGGCGTCACTTCTTCCGAGGCGTGAGGGTCGGTCATGGCCAATCCTTCATGGAATGGGGCACAACATGCGGCAGGCTGCGCCGTTTCCTTTGTTTATGCCAACGGGCGTCGTTTGGAAAGGGCGGGCGGCGATCGGTTTTCTTTTGTCCCGCTTGCGGGTATGGGCATGAAAGCGTGGCCTGCGTTTGGACGCGGGCCGCGGACATTAGGGCGCGGCGGCCCTGGCGCTGTCGCGGCAAGGAGAGGCTATGAACGGGCATGGGGTTGGGAGGAAACGGCGCGCCGGGTTGGCCGGCCTGCGCGGTCTGGCGGCGGCGTGCCTGGCGGCGGCCGCGCTGCTGGCCCTTGTCGGCGTGGCGGCGGCCCAGAAGGGCGGCGGGTACACCTTCGGGGCGTTGTTGCCGCTGACCGGGCCCCTGGCCGAGCGCGGCAAGACGTCCAAGGCCGCCCTGGAACTGGCCCAGGCCGACATCAACGCCTATCTGGCCAATAACGGCCAGGGCGGCCAGGTCCGTTTCGTGATGGAAGACACCGGCGGCAAGCCGGCCACGGCCGTGGAGCGGCTGAAGGCCCTGGCCGGCCAGGGAATCCGCGTCGTCATCGGCCCCTATTCCGACGACGACGCCGAGGCCTGCCTGGAATACGCCGACAAGAACAACATGGTGCTCATCAGCCAGGGCAGCTCCGGGCCGTTTCTGTCCAGAAAGGGCGACAACCTCTTTCGCCTGTCGCCGTCGGACACCTATCAGGCCGAGGCGGTGACGAGCCTCATGCGCCAGGAAGGCGTGGGCACCGTGGTGCCGTTGTGGCGGGGCGACCGCTACGGCGACGATATGGTCGTGCACGTCAAGGCGCGGTTTCGCCAGCTTGGCGGCGAGGTCCTGCCCGGGGCGCGGTTCGCCCCGGACCGCAAGGATTTTTCCGAGATCCTCGGCGATCTGGCCAAGCTGGTGGGGCAGCTTTCGCGCGAGCGCAAAAACGGCAAGGTGGCGATCTATTTCGCCGGCGGACCGGAGATTGTGACCCTTTTAAAGGGCGCGGCCAAGCATCCGGAGCTGGCGGCCGTGCCCTGGTACGGCTGCGACGGCACTGCTATGTTCGATCCCATCGCCAAGGACCCGGAGAGCGCGGCCTTCGCCATGAAGGTCCGGCTGGCCAGCCCGCGTTACGGCGAGGGCGGGGCCAACGTGTACGCGCTCACGGAAAAGCGCATCCAGGACAAGGCCGACCTTTTCCCCGACACCCAGAGCCTGGCCGCCTACGACGGGGCCTGGGCGGCCTTCTTCACGGCCCAGGCCGTGGGTGGAACCGGCGATGCCGCGCGCTTCAAGCAGATGCTGCCCCGGGTATGCGAGCGCATGTACGGCGTCACGGGTTGGCTGGCCTTAAACGAGCATGGCGACCGCCGCGAGGACTGGGATTTCGACTTCTGGGTGCTCGGGCGCGACAAGGACAAGTATTTTTGGGAAAAGGCCGCCCGCTACCAGTTTGAGCCGGGCACGGCCAAGGAGCTTTTCCTGAGTTCCGGCAAGAAAAAATAAGCGCGAGCGGAGCTGGTTTCGGCCCGTTTTCCCCGGCCCGTCGCGGAGTCCTCTCCCGGCGGGCCGGCGGCGTTTCGGGTCCGCCGGGAGAGGCGGTCAGGCGCGGCGCGCGCCCGGGCCGAGCAATCGGCCTATGGTGAAAAGCAGCCACCAGAGCAGGGCCGTGGAGCCGGCCGCAAAGGCGACAACGCCCACGCGTTCCCGGTCCATGTTGGCCACGGCGTCGGCATGGCGGCTTTCGGCCTCGGCGATGTTGAAGCGTTCCCCGAACCGGTCCCGGAAATCGGCCACGAGCTGCTGGTACTGGGCCTCGGGGTCGTTCGCGGCGGGCTGGTCGTAGGGACGGAAGTCCTTGTCCACGGCGTTGGCCGCGAGGTAGGCCAGTCGGAGGCGCTCCTCGGCCAGCCGGCGCGGCGTGGGCCAGTCCAGGGCGGCCGAAACCGCGGCGACCACGAGCCAGAGGGCGGCCAGGGCGGCGAGAAGCGTCTCGCGACGGCTCAGACGTCTCATTTGCGGCGACGCCTCGAACTTTTGCGTTTGTTCTTGGGCAGGGCCAGGGGCGATTCGCCGCCTTCGACCAGACCGAGGTCCACGGACAGCCGGCCGAGGTCCACGCCGGTCAGCTCCACTTCGACGGGCTGGCCGAGGCGGAAGCGGCGGCCGGTGCGCTCGCCGATGAGTTCGTGGCGTTCCGGGAAAAAGGTGTAGTAGTCGTCGGAGAGCGACGACAGCCGCACCATGCCCTCGGCCATGACCTCCTTGAGTTCCACCCAGAAGCCGAAATCCGCGATGGAACTGACCACGCCGGTAAAGCGCCGGCCGACCTTGTCGGCCAGGAAGAGCACGGTGACGCGTTTTAAGATTTCGCGCTCGGCCTCCATGGCCACCCGTTCGCGGCGGCTGATGTGTTCGGCCACCTTGGCGAGCCTGGCCAGCTTTTTCTCCGGCACGGTTTTGCCGGCCAGCACGGTTTTGATGGAGCGGTGCACCACCAGGTCGGCGTAGCGGCGGATGGGCGAGGTGAAGTGGCAGTAGCAGGTCGAGGCCAGGCCGAAATGCCCGTCGAGTTTGGGCGAGTAGGAGGCCTGCATCATGGTGCGCAGCGCGATCCGGCTGACCAGGAAGTCGAGGTCCGTGCCCGAGGCGGCCCGCAGCACGGCGGCGAGATCCCCCGGGCCGGGGACGGCGGGCAGCTGGGGAGCGAGGTCGGTGGTGGCCAGGAGCTTGAACAGCGCCTCCAGCTTGGTCGGATCGGGCTCGGGGTGGACGCGGTAGAGCACCGGGGCGCCTTTTTCGGTCAGGAACCGGGCCACGGCCTCGTTGGCCGCGATCATGAACTCCTCCACGATCTGGTGGCCGAAGTGGCGCACCTTGGGCCGGATATCCTGGGTTTCGCCCTGGAAATTGAAGAGGATTTCCGGTTCGGGCAGATCGAAGTCCAGATTGCCCCGTTCCGTGCGCACGGCGTTTATGGCCCGGGCCAGTTCTTCGGCCCTGGTCAGCATGGGCAGGACTTTGGCGATCTTTTTGCGTTCCGCCTCGTCGCCGAGAAGCAGCGCCCGGTTGACCTGGGCATAGGTCAGGCGCTCCTTGGACTCGATGACCGCCGGGTAGATGTCGGTGCGGCCGGGCAGGCCCTTGGCCGAAAAATCGATCTCCGCCACCATGGCCAGGCGCGGCACGTTGGGGTTGAGGCTGCAAAGCCCGTTGGAGAGCCGTTCCGGCAGCATGGGCTCCACGGACTGGGGAAAATAGTAGGAGTTGCCGCGTTCCAGGGCTTCGGCGTCCAGGGCGCCGCCCTCGGGCACGTAATGGGACACGTCGGCGATGGCCACCCACAGGGTATAGGCCCGGCCGCGTCTTTTCACGTAGATGGCGTCGTCGAAGTCGCGGGCCTTGGCCCCGTCGATGGTGACGAAGGGCAGGTCGCGCAGGTCCTTGCGGTTGGCGAAATCGGCCTCGCCAGGGACTTCGGGCAACGCCTCGGCCTCCTTGACCGTCTTTGGCGGAAAGGGGCCTGGAATGTCGTGATTGAGCTTGACCAGCCGTTCCTGCACGGCCACGTCGCCCTGGGCACCCAGAAGCTCCAGCCCCTTGCCGGAATAGAGCTTGTATTCGAGCTTTTCCCCCACGCCCACGTTCATGATGTCCTCGGGCCCGGGCACCGGGTCCTCCGGCGTCGGGGGAATGTAGTCCACCATGAAGCTCATGGAGTGGCGGGCGTCCGTGGGACGGCACAAAAACAGATCCGGGGCCATGCGTTTGACCACCCGGCAGGGCAGCGTCGAAACACCGCGCTCGATGACCCTGGCCACACGGCCTTCGTGGTTCTTGTCCTTGCGTTCGCGGGTGACGGCGACGGCCACCCGGTCGCCATGCCAGGCATCGCCGATATCCTTGGGATGGATGAAGATGTCCTTGCGGCGCTTGTCGTCGGGAAGCACGTAGCCCACGCCCGAGCGGCTGATCTCAAGCACCCCGGTGAGAAGCCGCATACTTTCCAGAAGTCCCCAGCCTTTCTGGACCCGGATGAGCTTGCCCGCCTCGCGCAGGTTCTCGAGCATGTGGCGCAGGTCGTGGAACTTGAAGGCGGTGCCCTGGAGGCTGCGCGCCACCTCCTTGTCGGACAGGGGCTTGCCGCTTTCGCGGAAGATCCGCAATATGGCGGCCGTGTCGAGTCCGGCCCCCGGTCCCTTGGGGGATCGTCCTTTTTTTCTTCTTGCTGTCATGTATCCTCTGTCCTCCAATAGTCGCGCTCCTCACCCTCTACAGCCCCGCGCGGCGCGACACAAGCCCGCTACGCGTTGCGAGGGGTTTGCGGGCATGGTATTTTGTTGAAAAGTCAACAAGCGGAGGCGGTATGCAGGATGCGCCCTGTCGTCTGCTCGGCGAAATACGCTATCCCGAGGAATATTCCTTCGAACGGGTCGGGGAAATCGAGTCCGAGGCCGGGGAAGTGCTGGCAGGGGCGGTGGCCGGTATGGACGTCGCCCGGCTGGAAGTGACGCCTGGGCCGGAATCGCTGCGGTTCGAGGTGGCCTGCGAGGAGTGTTCGGCCGAGGACGGGGCGGCGGTGTCCGAGGCGCTCCTGGAACTGGCCGGCGACGGTCCGCTCGGCCGGCTGGTCGTCGTGCGCGGGGTGGAGGAGCCGATTTCCGTGTTTTATTTTTCCGGCGAAAAGCTCGACGAGATCACGCTGGAGCAGCCCTGACCCGGGCGCTCCAACTCCTTACGGCAGCCACAGCGGCAGATAGTGGCGGGCGCTGTTGAGCCGCGCGTCCATGGCCCGGCAGCCCGGAACGAATTTCTCCACGAGATCCCAGAACCGCGCCGAATGGTTGAGCTCGACGGTGTGGCACAGCTCGTGGATCAGCACCAGCCGGCACAGCTCCGGCGGCAAAAAGGCGATGGTGTAGTTGAGGCTGATGCGCCCTTTGGCCGTGCAGCTCCCCCATCGGGTGCGCTGGGCCCGGATGCTCACGGCGCTGTAGCCGAGCCCGATCTCCTCGGATACGCGGGCCAGCTCCCGCCGCAACAGCTCGCCGGCCCGGCGACGGCTAAACGCCGTCAGCGCCTCGGACACCGCCGCCGGGTCTGAAACCGCCCCGGACACCATGAGTTCGGTCGGACGCCAGTTCGAAACCAGGCAGCCTGCCATCTCCCGGGCCAGATACGAAAGCTTCCACTGCCGCGAAAAGGCCGTCAGCACGAGCATGGACGGGCGCGGCACGACCGGCCCCTGGCCCGGAAGCCCGCCCTCGGCCGCCATCTTGCGCGAAATCCGGTCGATCCAGTCGCGCCTGGCCTCCACCGCCTGGAGCAACAGCCCCGCCCCGACCCCGGCCGGAGCCACCACCTCGAGCCCCTTGCCCGGCAGCATGCGCAAAACGATGCCCCTGGCCCGGGCGCTTACCCGCACCGAAACGGGCACCGTTTCCGGCAGCCGGGCGGCGAGCAGACGCGCGGTTTCGGCCGCGTCCATGCCTTTAGGCTGCCTCGAAGCCACAACCTTTCATCCTTGCCGTCCTTTCGTGCTTGTCTTCGCGTGCGCCAACGTCTACCCTCCCGCCCAGCCGGATAGTCGGCGGCCGCCTCGGCCGTCAAGTTGGGGAAGGGGGCCTTGCGCCATGCAGTCCATGTCACGGCGGTTGCGTTTCGCCGCGCTTTGCGTCTTCCTGCTTCTCGTTTGGGGCTGCGCCAAAGCCCCGCGGGCGCCGCTTGTCCCCACGCCGGCTCCACCGACCGGCAAGGGCGAAGTCCAGGACCTGCGCGTTCTTCCTCAGGACCTAAACGCCTACCTGCGGCCCAATACCGCCGACCGCCCCCTTTATCCCAGGGAACAGGCCGGGCTGCGCATGGAAAGCTTTCTGCAAATCTGGCTCACGCCCTGGAACCTGGGCCGGCCGGAATACTCGCGCCGGGCCGTGGAGACGATCTTCCGCCGCTTCGAAAAGTCCCCGGGCTTCGGTTCGAACAACCAGCCGAACGGCCCGGCATTCGCCGCGTCGCTGCACAGCCTCGCCGGACTCGGCTCCTACCCCAACGTCATGCGCAAGGCGCTGACCGTCAAAAACACCAACCTGCGCGGTATGCCCACGAAGGCTCCGCGCTTCGCCGATCCGAGCCTGCCCGGCGAAGGCTACCCCTTCGACTACCTGCAACATACCGCCCTGCCGCCGGGTACCCCCATCCTCGTCACCCACGCCAGCCGCGACGGCTCCTGGGTCCTGGCCGAATCCGCCCTGACCTTCGGCTGGCTGCCGGCCACGGACGTGGCCTACGTCGACGAGGCCACGATCGCCCGGTTCTCCACGCCGCGCCTCGCGGCCGTGGTCAAGGACCAGACCTCGCTTCCCGAAGCCGGCATCACCGCCGACGTGGGCGCGATATTTCCCCTTGCCGGACCGCCCGACGCCTCGAGCGTCACCGTGCTCGTGCCGCGACGGGGCGGCTCGGGCCAGGCCGAGATCGCGCGCGTGCGCCTGCCGGCCACGGCCGCCGTGCCCATGCCCATGCCCATGACGCCGCGAAACGTCGCCGCCGTCGGCAACCAGTTCATGGGCAAAATCTACGGCTGGGGCGGCATCGACGGCAAACGTGACTGCTCGGCCCTCACCCACGATCTCTTCGTGCCTTTCGGCATCTACCTGCCGCGAAACTCCGCCAGCCAGGCCGCCTACGGCGGCGCCATCCCCCTCGGCGACATGGACAACGCCCAGAAAGAGGCGACCATCCTCAGTCACGGCGTTCCCTTCGCCAGCCTGGTTTGGCTCAAAGGTCACATTCTCGTCTATGTCGGCGAGTACAAAGGACATCCCGTGGTGTTCCACGACATGTGGGGACTCCATACGTTCAGTGAAACGGGCCGCGACGGCCGGCTCGTCATCGGGCGCGCCGTCGTCACCACACTGCGCGCCGGCGAGGAAGTGCCGGCCGTGGGACCGACCCATATCCTGCTCAACCGTGTGCGGTCCCTGTCAGTCCTGGTCAGCCCCTACTAAACCGCCGCACCCGGCATCCAAGCGAGGAGGGAAGAGAGAGGATGCGCAATTTTTTTTCCTGGGTGAGCGTCTGCTTCGCCGGTGGCCTCGTGGGAGGCCTCGCCAACAGCATTTTTCTCTATCTGGCCGGGAGCTACGGCCTGTTCGCCAGCATCAACGTCGCCCTGGCCCCCCAGTGGACCCTGCCCTGGCTCTATCCGAGACTCGTCTGGGGCGGCGTGTGGGGGCTGCTTTTGACCCCCCGCTGGATGCCCGGGTCCATCTTCTGGCGCGGCGTCATCGTCAGTATCGCCCCAACGCTTTTCCAGCTGCTCATCGTCTTCCCCAATATGCTCAATAAGGGCCTCTGGGGCCTGGAACTCGGCATGCTCACCCCCATCGTCGTCATCGTCGCCAATGCCGTCTGGGGCGTCGCCGCCGCCATATGGGTGCGCCTCGCCGACGATACGCCCGTCAGCAGCAGCTACAGCCGCCTGCGGTAGCGGCGCAGGGCAGGAGTAGGAAATAGTAGGACAGGAGTAGGAGCGGGGCTCTGCCCCGAACCCCGCCGGAGGGCTTATGCCCTCCGGACCTCCCTTTTCCGGGTCGGGATGGTGGAAGGTCATGGGGGAGACGGCGGGACGTCCTCTGTTTTGTTGCCGCAATCGGCCCGGCGACACGAGGCGCTTCGCGCCTCGACGCCGGACACGATTGCGGCAACAACCGCGCCAGCGGCGAAGCGCCGCATTTTAAGAAGACCCAATTGTTTCTGAATGTCGCCCCTTTGGGGCGACGGCGTGGTGGCGGCGGAATTTGCTTGGGACGAGCTTGTCGCGAAGCGACATGCACCGTCCCGACAAATTCCGCCGCCATCTTCTCCACCCTCCGCCCTCCCGCCAGCCAACGAACCCTCCGCCCGACCAAAGCCGAGAAGGGGGGACCGGGGGGCCGTGGCCCCCCGGCGGAGTGCAGAGGCGGAGCCTCTGCCGGGGTCTGGGGCGGAGCCCCAGCCTTAACTGCTTGCCAGCTTCCGCAGGATGGCCTTGGCCGGGATGAGTCCGGTCGCGGCGGCGGAGACGATGTTGCCGGCCACGCCCGGTCCGTCGCCGGCCACGTACATGCCGGCCACGGCGGTTTCGAGGTCCTGGGTGGTATCGATCTGGGTGGCGAAGAATTTGATTTCCGGGGCGTAGAGCAGGGTTTCGTCGTTGGCGACGCCCGGCACCACGGCGTTTAATTGTTCCAGGCCGTCGATGATGTTGGTCATGATGCGTTCGGGCAGGGCCATGGCGATATCGCCGCAGGTGACGGAGGTGAGCGTCGGTTCGACGGAGCCTTTGCGGATGCGGCTCCAGGTGCTGCGCTGGCCGCGTTTCAGGTCGCCGAAGCGTTGGAGGATGGGGTTGCCGCCGCCGATCATGGTGGCGAGGCGTCCGATGGCTTCGCCGTAGGCCTGGTTGTCGGAGACGGGGTCGGTGAGGACGACTTTGGAGAGGAAGGCGAAATTGGCGCTGTCGGATTTGGCGTCCATGTAGGCGTGGCCGTTGACGCACACGAAGTCCTGGTAGTTTTCCAGGGCCACGTAGCCGCCCTGGTTGGTGCAGAAGGTGCGGGTCTGGTCGTCGTATTTGCGGGTGCGCACGAAGAAGGTGGGGTCGTAGATGACGTCGGTGATGTCGGAGAGGATTTCGTTGTGCACCTCGACGCGCACGCCCACTTCGATGCCGCGCTGGCTGTAGGGGAGGCCATGGCGGCGGGCCAGCGCGCCCATCCATTCCGCGCCGACGCGGCCGGGGGCGAGGATGACGGCCGGGGCGCGGTATTCGCCCTTGGTGGTGGCGACGCCGGCCACGCGGCCGTTTTCGACGATGACGTCGCGGGCTTCCTCGCCGGTGCGGATGATGACGCCCTGGTCGGCGAGGCGTTTGGACATGGCGGCCATATGGCCGGGCAGGTGGTCGCTGCCGAGGTGTTTCTGGCGGATCAGCAGCAGTTCGATGCCGAGTTTGCGGGCGTCTTTGCGGATCTGGCGGGCCTTTTCCATATCGGTCGGATAGACGGGGCCGTCCATGCCGAGGTTGGCGAAGAGGCTCTCGGTTTCCTTGATCAGCGCCGTGGCCTCGGACAGGGGCATGAACTGGGTGAGGTCGGTTTTGCCGAGCTTGGGAATGAAGTTGAGCTTGCCGTCGGAGAAAAGCCCGGCCCCGCCGATGCCGGAGAGGATGTTGCAGGGCGCGCATTTGCGGCAGTCGTTGCTGCCGTGCATGGGGCAACGGCGTTTGCCGGCGGGTTTGCCTTTTTCCAGGAGCAGGACCGACAGGTCGGCGTTTTGGGACAGGTAGTGGGCGGCGAAAAGCCCGGCCGGGCCGCCGCCGACGATGATGACGTCATGTTTTTTTTGGGGATCGTTTGTCACGGCGGGTCCTTGTGGCGCCGCCCCGGGGGGCGGGAGATATAGCTTCTGCCTACAGCCGGGCGGGCCTTGTGGCAAGGCGCGGCTTTTTCCGGGAGCGCGGCCGGGGACGATCGACCCGTCGGCGCGGCAAGATCCTTTTTCTTTTTTTCGCGATCGGCTACCATGAGGAGCGCCCGAGCCCGGCTTTCGGGACGTACGGCCGGCGGGGCCGCCTTTTCGGGAGGCCGACTGATGCGCCGAAGCATTCTTTTCGTTGACGACGAGCCGCAGCTGCTTGGCGGGCTGCGGCGGATGCTGTGGGACAAGCGTGAAGTCTGGGACATGCATTTCGCCGAGGGCGGCGCGCAGGCGCTTGCGCTTTTGGAGACGACCCCGGTGGATGTGGTGGTTTCCGACGTGCGCATGCCGGGCATGGACGGGCCGGAATTTCTGGAAGCGGTGCGGCGGCGCTGGCCGGGCACGGTGCGACTGATCCTGTCCGGGCATTCCGACCGCGACTTCATTTTTCGCTCGGTCAAGCCGGCCCATCAGTTCCTGAGCAAACCCTGTTCGCCGCGGGAACTGACCGCCGCCATCGAGCGGGTGTTGCGTCTGGCCGGGATTTTCACCGACGATCGGGTGCGCGACGCCGTCGCCCGCGTGGAGGCCTTGCCGGTGCTGCCGTCGATTTTCGCCGAGCTGACCGAGGAGCTGCGTTCGCCCAACGCTTCGGTCAACACCATAGGCGATATCCTCGGCCGCGACGTCGGCATGGCCACGGGGCTTTTGCGGCTCGTCAATTCCTCGTTTTTCGGCATGCCCCAGCGGGTGTCCTCCACCCGGCAGGCGGTGACCCTGCTCGGGCTCGAAACGATCCGGGCCTTGGTGCTGGCCCACGGACTTTTTTCCCGTTTCGACGCCGATCGCTATCCGGGCTTCGGCCTGGGGCGGCTTTGGGACCACAGCCTGCGCGTGGCCAGGATGGCCAAGGTTTTGGCGTCCCTCGAGGGCGCGGACAAGGTGGAAAAGGACGCCTGTTTCATGGCCGGCATGGTCCACGACGTGGGCAAGCTGATGCTGGCCGAGCTTTTCGAGGCCGAGTACCGCGAGGTGCTGGCGGCCACGAGGACGCGAAACGTCACGCCCTTTGATGCCGAGGAAGAGCTCCTTGCCGTCTCCCATGCCGCCGTGGGGGCGTATCTGCTCGGGCTGTGGGGTTTCGAGGAGGCGGTGGCCTTCGGCGTGGCCGGGCATCATCGGCCGGGGACTTTCGGGGACGGGCCGCCGCTGGCCGTGCCGATGGTCCATGCCGCCAATGCCCTGGACCACGAGCTGGTGGTCATACACGGTTCCTATGCGCCCCATCCCCTGGATACGGCCGCTCTCGAGGCTCTGGGGTATGGCGGGCGAGCGGATGCGTGGCGCGAGGCGTGTCGGGATGTGTTGCAAGGAGGGGGCGGTGAATAAGCGGGTGCTTTTCATCGACGACGACGAGCGGATTCTGGCCGGGTTTCGCCGCAACCTGCATGGCGCCTTCGAGGTCGACACGGCGGTGGGACCCGAGGCGGGGTTGGCCAAGGTCAAGGACAATCCGGCGTATGCGGTGGTGGTTTCCGACTTGCGCATGCCGGGCATGGACGGCATCGCGGTGCTGTCCAAGGTGCGCGAGATGCGTCCGGAAACGGTGCGGGTGATGCTGACCGGCTACGCCGACCTCGAGGCGGCCATCGCGGCGGTCAACGAGGGCAACATCTTTCGGTTTCTGACCAAGCCGTGCGAGACCAGTTACCTGACCGGGGTCCTGACCGCCGCCGTGGAACAGTACCGGCTGGTCATGGCCGAGCGGGAGCTTTTGGAGGGCACGCTTCGCGGCAGCCTCAAGATGCTTTCGGAAGTGCTGTCGCTGTTGCGTCCCGAGGTCTACGGCCGGGTGTCGCGGATCGCGCCGTACGTGCGGCCGCTGTCCAGGCTGTGCGGCGATCCGAGCCCCTGGCAGACCGAGGCGGCGGCCATGTTGTGCCTGATGGGCTACATCACCCTGCCGGACGCGCTTATTACCCGGGTGGAGCGGGGGCGGGCGCTTTCGGCCGAGGAGGCGGCGATCTACCGGCAGCATGTCGAGGTGGCGTCCAGGCTCGTGGCCAATATCCCGCGCATGGGCGGCGTGGCCAAGGCCATCGCCTATCAGGAGAAGAATTTCGACGGCGGCGGCTTTCCGGGCGATGCCGTGCGGGGCAAGGACATCCCGATGGGGGCGCGCATCCTTCGGGTGCTGCTCGAATTCGACCGGCTCCTGACCGCCGGCCAGGCCAAGGCCGAGGCCTACAAGGCGCTCAAGCAGGCGGCGGGGGTCTACGATCCGGATGTGGTGGCGGCGTTTGGCGAGGTGCTGGGCGAGGAGAGCAACCTCGTCATCGTGCCGATGCCGGTCAAGAGCCTGCGCGACAACATGATTCTGGCCGAGGACATGTTCGTGATGCGGGGTGGGCAAACGCTCAAAGTCCTGCCCAAGGGCTACGCGCTTTCAAGCGTGGCCCTGGCCCACATTTCCAAGCTGGCCCGCTACGAGAGCGTTACCGATCCGGTCAAGGTCATCATCCCGTCGGACGAGTAGCGACGTCTTCCCGAAGCCCGCTCCCGACAAGCGCATGGAGCGGGTTCGAACAGTCTAGGTGAGGATTATATTGAAGTTCTTCAGGAGGGAGGCCGCCTCCGGAAGTGAGAATTTCGTTTTGTACAGCTTGTTGCGTTTGGCGTCGATGAAGTAGTTTTTGGAGGTCGAGAAGTCCGAGAAACTCAAATCGCTATTTTCGAACTGGCATCCTTGCAGGTCGCAGTTGGAAAATAGGGCATGCTTCAAGTTCGTATCCGTGAAGAGCGCGTCATGCAGGTCGCAGTCTTTAAAGATGAATTTCGCGAGCTTCATGCCTGTGAATATGTTGTCGTTGAGGAGGCAGGCATTGAAATGCACGGAGAAAATGCCTTTTGCCTGGCTCCAATTGATCCCGGTGAGTTTTGATTTATCGAATTCTGTCTCGACAAACTTTGATTGGGCGATGTCGGCCAAGGACAGATTGCATTGCTCGAATAAGCAATCTTCAAACAAACAGTTGGAGAACGATGCGTACTGGAATGAGGATTTTATAAATTTGCAGCTAAAAAATTCAATGCCGTCAAGGGAATCGTTATCGATTTCAAGATTGCTGAAGAGCTTGTCTTCATGGAGACCGGTGCTGCCGAGCATGCTTTTCATGGCATATTAAAAAATATTTTTTGATCTTAATCTGTTGAGAATATTGCTCACGTAGCGCGGTCAACGACGCGTGTCTTTCAGGAAAAGGCGATCGTAAAGAAACGGGGTGTGGCGCGCGCCTGCCTTGGCGGGCTGGCAAACGTCCCGGCCGGTCCAGGGAGGACCGGCCGGAAATGATTTTCTCGAAGCGGACTGGGCGGCAGCTGGCCGGCTACTCGGTGGTGGCGGCGGCGGGCTTGCGCCGACGCTCCCAGAGGCGCATGTCCTTCATCTTCTTGCGGCGTTCCCGTTGCAGGGACTTGGCCGCCAGGGGAGCGCCCTTCTTGTAGCCGTATTTCGCCCGGTATTCTTCCGGAGTAAGCCCGTGGGCGGCAAGGTGCTTCTTGGTGAGCACCTTGAAGGACTTGCCGCATTCCAGACAGACGACGCTGCTTTCCTTGACGGCCTTGGCCGGATCGATGGCCGGCGTAACGGCTTCCGCCGGGGCGGTTTCGGCTTCGGCGGCGGCTTGAATGCCGGCGGCTACATTTTTCAACATGGAGGTGATTTCGTCATCGGTCATGGTCCGAACTGAGGCCTGGGCCTTGACGATCTCCAAGGCGGCTTTCAAATAGTCTTCCATTTCTCGCTCCTGATAGATGGCTTTCAACACATATAAGTGAGGCAACGCATGATTGCAACTGAATTTGAAAATTAAGAGACAAAGTCACAGGAATCATATGGCGCCGTGCTGAGGCAGTCCTTGGTTTGGACAATCATTTCGCGCCGTCTCACTCCTTTCCCCTGCCTCGATACAATAAACGCAATACGGCGGCCCGACGCGTGCTGCATGCGGCCGAAACGGCGAGGTCAGGAAATCCGGGCCCCGGTCGGGCACGGCCGGCGCGAGTCCGCGGCCGGACTGCGCGTGATGTGTCCCTTCACCCCGCCCAGGCGGACGGGCAGCCTCGGATGCAGTCGCGGATTTTTCCGGTATGTTTTGGCGGGGGACAGCCTTGGTGCACGGTGGCACGGATACAGCAAAAGCACGCTCTTGCATAGAGGCGCCGGGGTGAAGACGTGATTTTGTACTGAAACGTCAGAACGGCTCGGGAAATACGTTCCCTTTAAGGGTGATTTTGCGGTCGAACCCTGGTGCGCAACAGCACGAATACCGCTCCGGCCGCTACGGCCAGCGCCACGTATTGGGAGGTGGCCAAGCCGTAATAGATGCCGCGTATGGCATCGCCGCGCCAGAATTCCAGGCAGAAGCGCAGGACCGCGTAGCCGAGCAGATAGAGCGTGGCGGCCCGGCCCGGAGGCAGCCCCCCCGGCCGCTTGGACACGGCGAGCAGGATGGCGAACAGCGCCAGGTCGCCCACGGCCTCGTAGAGTTGGGACGGATGCACCGGCAGCGAGGCGACCGCTCCGGGCGGCAGGATACCGTCGGCTTTGTGCTGGAGATAGGCCGGAGAGCCGGCCGGAAAACGGACCCCCAGCGGGCCGTTGGTCACCGCGCCGAAGCAGCAGCCGCCGAAAAAACAGCCCAGCCGGCCGAAAGCATGGCCCAGGGGCGCGTAGCGGCAGACGGCGTCGACGAGGGGCCAGGGGGACAGGCGGCAAAGCCGGCAGCCCAGGCGCATGGCCAGAAGCAGCGCCAACGCGCCGCCGTAAAATACCAGTCCGCCCCGGGTGATGATGCCGAACGTCAGCCGGCCGGCCGTAAAAGCGTCCTGGATGATGGGGATCAGCCGCGCCCCGGCCAGCCCCACCGGGAGGCTCGCCAGGAAAATAAGCAGATAACGCCCGCGCGCCGGGTCAGCCGACAACTCGCGCCGGGTGAAGAAAAACACCACGGCCATCCCGGCCAGGGATAAAAACAGATACCCTGCCTGGAGTATGGCGAAAGCGTCGATCCCCGTGGCCCGGGACAACACGAAGGCCAGCAGTCCGCCCATGACGACAAAAAAGAATTATTTACTGCCGCCGCCGCAACCGCAGCCGCTGCCGCATTCGAAGCAGGAGCATTTCATGCCGAGGCAGCCGCACGAGGACAGTTCGCACGAGGTGGCGTTTTGGACGGCGTCGGCATAGGCGGCGTAGGATTCGCCGGGCGTGACGCGGCCAAAGGCGAAAAGCGCGCCGGTAAGCGTCAGGCACAGGGCGCAGGTCAAGGTCAATACCAGCTTCATGCGAGGATCCTCCGGCAAGGAAGTATGCGGCCCCTGTACGCCCTGCCCGGCCACGGCGCAATGGGGGCGAAGAGGGAAGAGAGGAGAAGATAATGCGAGAGGGGAAACCCTTTAAAAAGGGCAGTAGCCCCCTCTCGCGCGCTCCCTTTCCTAAAGTTTTCAAAATATGGCGTGTACCGCATCAAAATTATTTTATGAAAAGTCTTTGGAAGGGGGTCTGGGGGGAACTTTTCTACAGAAAAGTTCCCCCCAGCTCTTCCTCACTACTCGGAAAACAATGCGCCCCAAAGTTTGGTGTTGGCGTCGGGGACGGCGATGAGGCTGGTGTCGCGGAGTTCCACCTTGCGGGCAGCGCCCTGGCCGAGCAGCGCAATGATTTCCACCGGGGTGGGCCAGCCGGTCGGGCGGTGCCGGTCGGACATGAGGATGTCGGCCCCGGGGATGCAGATGACATGGTCCATGGGCGCGGCGGTGACGGCCGCGATTTCGGCCAGAAGCGGGATCTCGCCGCCCTGGCGCATGGAGAGGTGGGAGCCGAGCCAGAAGGCGGCCGGACCGGCGAGGCGGTCCATGAGCTGGGGTAAAAGCTCCCGGGTGTCGCCGGTCAAGGGCAAGAGTCCCTTGCGGCCGCTTAAACGCTCATGGGCGGCGTCGTAGAGGGCCTTGTCGGATTCGAAGGTGATGACGGTGTCGAAGATGTCCCCGGCGGCGAAGGAGAGGTCGCCCCGGCCGGTGCCGGTCTCCACCAGGACCCGGATGCCGCCGGCGTCGCGCAGGGTGGTGAGCAGGGCCGTCAGCTCGGGCGTCACGGTCTGGTCCATGGGATATCCTTGGTTATTTGAATTTCAGTTGCAGATGGATGGTGGCCGTGCCGTCGTCGAAGGTCAGGTTTTTGAGCATGGTTTCCCGGTCCAGCGTGTAGGTGTCCGTGGAATGGATGTTCACCCGCAGCAGCTCCTTGCGTCCGAGGGGCAGGGTGACCTTCTTGTCGCCGACCTTGAAAATGATGCGCTTACCGTTTTGGTACCAGAAATAATAGGTCCGTTTTTCGGTGAAGAAATAGGGCTGCTCGAACGTGGGTATATCGCGGGGCAGGGGCTTTTCCAGCTCCAGGTCCAGGCGGTAGATGTCCGGGGCGACGCGGGCCACGTTGATGGAGGTCATGGCGTAGCGGCCGGAGCTGTCGGGTTTGCCGGTGCGCAGCACGGCATAGCCGGCGGTGATATGGAAGTCGATGTCCGGCGAGGGCAGGGAGCGGGTGGTGCCCTTGAAAAACCTGGTCAGCGACTGGGCGGTGTTGTCCGCCGCGAATGCCGGGCCTGTCCCGAGCGCCAGCAGAAGGGTGAGAAGGGCGCAGATTCTGGCTTGCGGCATGGCCGGCCTCCGGTTGTTTTCCGCCCTGGCGGGCGGCGGGGAAAAGGGGTACAGGGTTTGCCAACCCTTAATTTCTACCGCGCCACAGCAATGAATGCAATGATACCGCTTATCCCCGCAAAGGTCGCCGGCGAGCCGGCCGTGATCCTGGAAAAAGCCCGGTCCGGCGAGCGCCTGACCCCTGACGACGCGCTGGTGCTGGCCCTGGCCGCGCCGTTGCACGACCTGTGCGCCGCCGCCATGGAAGCCCGCATCGCCCGGCACGGCAAGAACGCCTACTACGTCCACAACGTGCACATCAATTTCACCAACGTGTGCGTCAACGCCTGCCGGTTCTGCGCCTTTTTCAAGGTCAAGGGCGCGGCCGGGGCGCGCACGCTGTCCGTGGACGACATCGTGGCGGAGCTTGCCGCCCGCGAGAACGCGCCGATCCGGGAGATTCACGTGGTCGGCGGGCTCAACCCCGACCTGCCGCTTTCCTATTATGTGGACATGCTGCGGGCCATTTCCCGGGTCCGGCCGGACGCGGGCATCAAGGCGTTTACCGCCGTGGAAGTGGCCCATCTGGCCGACACCATGGGCGTCTCGGAATTCGAGATCCTTTCCACGCTCAAGGAAGCGGGGCTCATGATGCTGCCCGGTGGCGGGGCGGAGGTTTTTGCCCCGTCGCTGCGCGAGAAGCTGTGCCCGGAGAAGATTTCCGGCGAGCGCTGGCTGCAGGTGCACGCCACGGCCCACGGCATGGGATTGCCCACCAACGCCACCATGCTGTTCGGCCACATCGAGAGCTGGTCCGACCGGGTGGCCCATCTCTCGGCCCTGCGCGACTTGCAGGACCTGACCCACGGTTTCGCCTGCTTCATTCCCCTGGCCTACCAGCCGGCCAACAACAGGCTCGGGGCCAAGGGCCCGGACGGCGTGACCGTGCTGCGGCTGATCGCCCTGTCCCGGCTTTTCCTGGACAATATCCCGCACCTCAAGGCCTACTGGGCCATGCTCGGCATCAAGGCGGCCCAGATGGCGCTTTGGGCCGGAGCCGACGATTTCGACGGCACCATCGTGGAGGAGCGCATCGGCCATGCCGCCGGCGCGGACAGCCCCAAGGGCATGACCCTGGCCCAATTGCGCCACGCCATCACCTCCGCCGGCATGGTTCCGGTCGAACGCACGCCCGATTTCCAACCGATCGGTTGAGGGAAGAGCCGGGGGAAACCTTTCTGGAGAAAGGTTTCCCCCGGACCCCCTTCCAAAGACTTTTAATGATGCTGGCATGTTGTTGTAACATGGCAGCATGGTTATAAAGTTTAGGAAGGGGAGAGCGCGAGAGGGGAGAACCCTTTGCAAAAGGGTTTCCCCTCTCGCACAGTCCTCTCTTTTACTGCGCAATAAAAAAGGCGAAGGCCGTTTCCCTCGGGGTAAGGAAACGGCCTTCTATGCATCGGCGGGAACTGTGTCCGGGAGGGGTGCGCATGGCGGCTGACTTGGGCGCGCCCGTCTCCTTGCCGTTTGGCGACTTGGCGTGATGCAAAGGTCTTTTGGGGCCATGCATCCGCCATGCCTGTGTCACCCTGTCGTTCGAAACGAAGGGTGGCCCTGTCAACAGGCCGGAATTTCGCGCAAAACGGGGTCTGCCAGGGGCCGTCCGTGTCCACGCGTTCCAGGGAAGCTGGACCGGGGCGCCACAAGCCGTGGAACGGTTCCAGAAATCGTGGGGAGTCAGGCGCCGAGGGCCTTGGCCATCAGGCACACGACCAGGGAGATGCCGTTGCCGAGATCGCGCCGGGCCGGGCTTACGATGGCGTAGCCGTGGCGCAGGTAGAAGGAGAGGGCGTTGCGCGAGGCGGTCAGGGTCAGGCCGGTGAGGCCCGAAGCGCGGGCGAGCTCTTCCACGGCGGCCAGCAGTTTTCCCCCTGTTCCCGGCGCGGCTTCCGGCGCGGCGTAGAGCAGGCTCACTTCGCTGCCGGTCAGGCTGCCGACGCCCACGATGCCGGACGGCATGGCGGCCACGAGCAGGCTGTTTCGGGAGTCGGCCAGCATGGACGCGAATTTGGCCGGTGTTCCCCGGGCCGCCCAGGCCGCGCGTTCGTGCGGGCCGTAGCTGTCCCGGGCTTTGGCTTCGATGGCCGTGGCGAAGATACGGGACAGCCGGGGCGCGTCCCCGGGCAGCGCCGGCCGGATGGCGATGGCGTCCAGGCTCATTGTCGTGTGCCCAGACGGCAGGCGGCCGGCAGGTGCGGTGTGAAGCGTCGGGGCGGGGTGAGGAGCCGCGCCCCGAGCGAGGCGGCAATGCCGCGCAACAGCCCGGCGAAAACCAGATTGTGCGGCACGAGCAGCGCATACCAGTACGCCAGTCCGGCGAGGCCCCGGGGCAGGAATTTGGAGTGCACGACCAGTTCCGTGGCCCCGTCGCCGGCCGGGCGCAGGCGAAATTCCAGCAGGGCTTCGCCCGGGGTGCGCATCTCGGCCAAAAGCTGGAGCCGTTTTTCGGGCGTTACGGCCACGACGCGCCAGAAATCCAGGGCGTCGCCCACCCTGGGTCCGTCGCGCCGGATGGTCACCCGCCGCAGTCCCACGCCGCCGACCAGCTGGTCGAGAAAACCCCGCAGCCGCCACAGGAAATTTCCCCAATACCAGCCCGTATCGCCGCCGATGCGGGCCACGGCCCGCCAGACGTCTTGCGGCGGTGCGGCGATGACGGCCCGCCAGCCGCATTCGTGCACCGTGCCGCCGGCATAGGGGGCGTCGCCGCAGGCCGTCCATTCGGGCGGTGCGGCATAGCCGGCGTCGGCGCAGGTGCTTTCCACCGCGTTCTGGCGGATTTTTTCCAGAGCCAGGGCGATGGCCTCGCGGCAGGTCAGGCGCTTTCGGGGCAGGATGTCCAGGATGCGCGTGTCGCGGCAGACCACTTCGTTGCGCAGCCCCTCGACCAGCGGCACGATAAGCGCCCGGGGCAGGGGCGTTATGAGCTGCATCCAGTAGGTGGAAAGGCGCGGGGTCAGGACCGGCACCGGGATGATGATGCGTTTTCGCAGCCCGGCCACGGCGGCGTAGAGTTGGAAGATTGCGGCATAGGTGAGCACGTCCGGGCCGCCGATGTCGAAGGTCTGGCCGATGGTTTCGGGCGCGTCCATACAGCCTATGAGGTAGCCGAGCACGTCGGAGATGGCGATGGGTTGGCAGCGGCCCCGCACCCAGCGCGGGGCGATCATGACCGGCAGGCGGTCGACGAGGTAGCGCATGATCTCGAAGGAGGCGCTGCCGGAACCGAGGATCATGGCGGCGCGCAGGTGGGTGACGGGTACGGGGCCGGAGCCGAGAATTTTGGCCACTTCATGGCGCGAACGCAGGTGCGGGCTGAGATTGTCGTCGGCGTCGCCCAGGCCGCCGAGGTAGATGATGCGGGCGATGCCGGCATCATGGGCGGCCTGGGCCATGACGGTTGCGGCCTGACGGTCGGCGGCGGCGAAGTCGCTGTTGGCCGGGTGCATGGAATGGACGAGGTAGTAGGCGGCTTGGCAGCCCATGGCGGCCTGGCGCATGGCGGTCAGGTCTCGGATGTCGGCCTGGGCCAGTTCCAGATCGGGATGGCCGGCAAAGGGGCGGCAGCGCAGTTTTTCCAGGGAGCGTCCGACGGCGCGTACGCGGTATCCGGCGGCGAGGAGCCTTGGCACAAGGCGGCCGCCCACGTATCCCGTGGCGCCGGTGACGAGGATGGGGGCTTGGCGCATGGCGATTGTCCGTTCTCCTGGCATTGCCCTGGATAGCAGTCCGGGGCGGGGCCGGCAACGCACGGAGGGGGGATTTGGAAAAAAATGCGATTTTGGATTGACAAACGGGCGGATGGCTCCTAAGTTCCGATTCCTTCGCGTCGGGATGTAGCGCAGTCTGGGAGCGCACCTGAATGGGGTTCAGGGGGTCGGAGGTTCAAATCCTCTCATCCCGACCAGTTATTTCAAGGGCTTACGGTGACCACCGTAAGCCCTTTTTCTGTTGGAATGAAATCTGTCCCCACCCTGTCCCCACTTTTTGGGCGCTGCGTCTAAACAATTGGGGAACAAGTGTGTTGTTAACGTCGGGTAAAACGGGGGGCGGAGAACCTGCCGGGTGGCTGGGCGATTATTTTCTGGGATGGCTTGGCTTTTTGTGGGCGACTGGACCGGCCTTGTTCACCAGTTCGAGGAGTTTGTCCGCTGTCAGGGATTGCAGCGGTACAGGAACGGCGCTGCCATTTATGGTGACGGTGATGGAGACGTTGCCGTTGACCGTGATTTGTTTGGCCTGGGTGATGATTTCTTCGGCCTTTGGGCGCTTGGTGATACGCTCGGCAAGGTCCACAGTCGCAAGGATGGCTGGTGGGATGGCCAGGATCATGGTCGCGATGGCTACCGTTACGGCGTTAAGGGCCTTCTCGTCGCTCTTTTTCTCTGTTGGAGCTGGGCGACGTTCAGGGCGGATGCTTAATATCTTCTCCAGAATAGCTTCCAGAGCGTCGGCGGCCTGGGCGGCGTCCGGGCCGGTGACGGCAAATTCCAGCATGGGCATATCAGTCCTCCTTGGGGATATCGGCGATGAATTTCCGAGCCTGAGCTAATAAAGCTTCGGTCTTCTGAGCCTCCTCTTCTCGCCCTAGATGCCGGAATCCAGCGATACTGCGTTGTAGCACATCAATGCCTTCTTCGTGTTTGCCGCCTCTGACAAGTAATTCACCTAATGTATATCCAATGGTGGCAATACCATCTGTTGTGCCCATGTCTGTGGCTATTTTGTAGGCCTTGGAGATAATATATAAAACAGCTTTTTTTTGGTCCTTCTCAAGGAGAATCTTGGCAATAGACCACAATGATGCAGAAATGCCTATTTTGTCGTTAAGCTTTCTATTTATTTTAAGGCGTTTGATTTGCAGTTTCATAGCTTCGTCGAGTTGGCAGAACGCCACTTTAATATTAGCAATCTTGCCAAGACATAAAGATATTTCGCGAGAGTCATCGAATTTAGTATAGATTGGTAGTTGCTGTTGTTGGCGAATGTCCATAGCATCTTTGAGCTGGTTGTTGGCTTCGTAAATATCGGCAATTTGACCATAGCACGCTGCGATGGATCTTGTGTCACGATGCTTCTCAAAAATTGGAAGCGCTTGATGTTGAATGTTGTTGAGTGCTTCGTCGTATTGCCTTCTGGCTATGAGGATGCTTGTTATCTGGATCAGGGCAATAGCTTTCTCACGGTCCATGCTGGCGTCATTGGCAAGGGTATACATATGACGGTACTTAACCTCAGCTTCTGTAAGGTTGCCCTGTTGAAGTAAGATGTTGCCATATTCAAAGTATGGTGCCATCATGTCGGATATAGACACTCTTTCGCCATGTATCAGTGTGTGTTCCAGTTGTTTTTCCAGTTGCGACAGTAATGCTTTAGCATTGTCTACTTGCCCAGCAGCGAAGCATGCTTGAGCGGTACGGCGTAGCAGGATGACAGGAGTTTCGATGGCCTTTTCCTGGCATAAAGCCAAGGCGGCTTGTCCCATTTGTGCTGTTGCAAGATTGCCGACCTTGTGGATGAGACCTGCCATGGCACCCCGACTGCAAGCAGCCACGATAGGAGCGTTTCCCGCTAGCAGCCCCAACCGGAAAAGTTCGATGTCTGTGGGTACAGGCGTGTTGTTGCGATCCTCGCTACCCCAGGCTTGGAAAAGTGGTTCTAGCACGAGTTTTACTAAGAGCCTGGCTTCTGCTTCCTGCAATGGGTCAATTCGCGCGGTCGCCAGGGCGTTGCCCGCCAGTGCTGTGACTGCCGGATTGGCAAGGTCCTCATACGGCTCCAGCAGGCCCAGGCCGCGAAGATGCCCCACGTTGCCGCCGACCGCTTTGGC
The DNA here is from genome assembly GCF_000179555.1 of Solidesulfovibrio fructosivorans JJ]. Taxonomy (NCBI): domain Bacteria; kingdom Pseudomonadati; phylum Thermodesulfobacteriota; class Desulfovibrionia; order Desulfovibrionales; family Desulfovibrionaceae; genus Solidesulfovibrio; species Solidesulfovibrio fructosivorans. The sequence continues at coordinate 48,428 of NZ_AECZ01000014.1, read as the reverse complement.
CAGGATCGCAATAATGGCTTCGGGCACGGGCGTTTTAAAGAGCATGGCCGCCCGCAGGAGCGCCCGCCCGCAATCCCCGGCCAGATCGAGCAGCGTCTGCACTGCCAGATTCTCCAAAAAGAGCCGCATCTCTTCCTGCTCGGGCAGCTTGCCGCCGTCAAGGTAGGCTTCCATCTGATCCAGAGCGCTTTCGGCCTTCGCGACCGGCACGTCGGCCTTTAGCACGAATTTGCCGACCAGCAGATCTTGCAAGCCGGGGTTGCCCCGGGAAGCGGCAAGGGCGCGTTTTGCCAGGATGCCCCTGGCGGCTTCCTCGGCTTCGGCCATGGTGGCGGCATTGCGCTGATGCAGCAAAAGTTTGTGCTGCTCCTTGGTCTTAAAGGCCGCAAGTTGGATGGAATGGAGTTTCGTTTCAAGGCCGCCCAGGCCAAAAGCGAACCGACTGGTGAAGAGCAGACGGCTTTTGGTCAAGTTCGGATTGCATGCGGTCAGAAGGGCTTGCAGGATACCGCTGTACGCTGTCTTGACCCGGTGCGGGCTGAGGTCGTCGGCTGGCGCATCCAAAATTTGTTCGAGGTCGTCGAGAACCAGCAGCACCGGCTTGTCCTTGCAACACGGGGCGTTGTCGCCACAAAGCAGTTGTTGCAGGACTTCTCCCAGCGATTCGGGCTCTCGGGCCACAGTGGCTTTTGCGGAGGCGATGATTCTCCGGGCATCCGGACTGTCACCTAATGCTTCCTCCAAGGCCTGCAAGATGGCCAACGCACCGCCGAATTCGCCATGCACGACGGCAAGCGCCAGATCCGGGCGGCGGTTTGCCAATCGAGCCGCCAGACTCGACTTGCCCAGGCGACCCATGCCCAAGAGCAGCAAGCCGGCATTGTCCTGCCCGGCCAATACGCGCAAGCCTTCCTTGAGCTCGCGCCGACGGCCCACAAACATTTCATGCGCGGCCACCGGCACGTCCTGCTTCTTGCCGAGCAATTCCTTGTGTCCGTGGGTTGCCGGCAGCAGCGAGCGTTCCTTCGTGCCGCCAACCAACACGCCGCCGCCGCGCTCTCCCACCCACAGACGGGCCAGATGCCAGTCGTTGCGCTTGAGCTCGGTATTTTCAAGCAAGCGGAACCGGGCCACAAAGAGGGCATCTTCCAGGGGGTGGCCGTCGGAAAGTGATTTGTAGAGTTCCGTGGCGAAAAGAGTTGCGGCACTATCGCCGACAGAGCCGTTCCAGCCGAGGACGGCCGGCTGTCCGGCGCGAGCCAATTCGGCGGCAAGGGATTGGGCCGGTCCCGTTTCCGATTGTCCCGGCAGGGCGGACGTCAGGCAGGCGGATAAAAAGAGCAGACGAGGAGTGGTCGCTCGCAGCGTCAAGGCCAAATCGGAAGCTTTGGCCGGTTTGCAATCCCCTTTTTCGTCTTCCAAAGCGAGCAGAGGATACGGCTCATTGCTGCCGTGACACGACAGATGCAGCACGGTCATAGGCTGCAAGGCCGCAAGTTTATGCCCGAGTTGGTCCAGTTCGCCGCTTTCCTCCACCACAAGGTCAATGCGCTGCTCTCCCACGGCCTGGAGAATGGCGGCCTCCTCGGCTTCGTAATCGAGCATATCCGCTCCACGCGGCGAGGCGGCCATAAACACCAAGCCCAGGCGGAGATTGTCGGCGAGGTTCGGCTTTTGTGCTCGTTGCACGCGTCGCACGGGCGAAAAGCCCAGACTGAAGCTTTCAGCCAGAAAACCGGAGTCATCAGCTAGTATCTCCCATGGAGCGTCGAGAACGGCCGATTCCGCCGCATTGGGCTTGTGGCTGCTGCAGATAACCTCCAGGACACAGGGCGGCTGGTATTGCTCCAGCGAAGTCCTTAAACGTCGATCATCACCGTCGAGCCACTCGAACAGCCTACGGCCAAGGGCCAACAACCCGTCCCGGTTGTTCTCCTTGGGAACGAGATCGCTATAGCTTGCGGCAAATCCGGACAGTGCGGCGACGGCGGTTTCGTCAAGCTGGCGGGGAGGATAGGTCTTGCCACCTGCGAGAAGGGTTATGTGCTGGCCTGCGATCATCAACTCGAGCGGCATGGAGAACCTCCCCGGGTGATTGCGTATTGGATATGTGATGGTCTTCGAAAAATGGCAAATGGGCAAGAGGGGGAGTGAAGGTCAAGGATCAGTGCGAGCGGGTGCAGGACATGCGCAACGCCTGGATAAAGGCGTATCAGTCATGGCCTGCACCTGACACGTTGTGTGGGTTATGATGGCGAACTAGCGGTCAGCCCTGACGTTATCCAGTGGCGAACGCATGGACCTGGGCGTGAACAAGTCGCCACGTTACAACCTTTCCAGGTGCCGCAGGGACCGTCTGTGCTCCTTGGCCGTCTCCAATCTGCCCGTTGCATATTTGGGCCAAAGCGACGGGGCATAGCGTCCGTGGACATGATAGATGAAGCCTCCGTCTTCGGTGCGGTAAAGGCCGATGGTGGCCCTAATGACGCTATCGCCAGCCTGTAGTTGGTCATTACTGTCAAGATAGCACTCCAGAATGAATGCTGAAGTGAAGGCCTGCTCCACGATCAATTCCCCACGAAATTTCAATGGGGTGTCTCCCGTTCTCGGCAAGCTGTAGTCCTGCATATTCAGTCCCCTGTTCCTTTATTCCAGCACCTCCGCGCCTCCCTCCTTTAGGATCTCATCGCAAAGAACGAAAAGGGGTGCACCGGCTCGGCTATGTCGCGGGTCCTTCCTGGAGCCGATTCGTCAGGGGTCATAAGCAGCCCTACGGCCGGCGCTATGAGATGGAAAAAATCCCGTGGAAAAATGGAAACCCATATCAGCCTCCGCATGTTGCACCACTCGGCCCGCTCGCCGTAGCGCCGGAAGCCATGACGGACGCGACCGGGGAGGTGCCCAGCCCCTATCCTTGCCGGGGAGTGCTGCCGGATCATAACGCCGCGCCGTGCTCGTTGAGGGTTCGCCGCCAGCGGCTGACGGTGGCGCGGTGAAGGTCGAGGGCGGACGCGATGTCCGCGTCTCGCTGCCCCATTCCGAAGAGCACGAGCATGGCCGCGAGGTCCTCCGCGAACATTTGCGTGCCGGAAAAGATGGTTCCCGTGATTGGGCCGAAGCGCGTGTCGCAGGCATCACATGAGATGATGCGCCCGGCAAAGAATCGGCGAACTGCTCGCGAGTCCTCGATAGTGCGGTTGCAGCTCGGGCAAGCTGGGCCGGTCGGGTGAAGCTGGCGAAAAAGCCAATCTCGGCAGGCCTGGGGGTTCAAGAGGCCGGGGATTTCCTCGACCGAGGGGGGCAGCGCCACCTTTGTTGCCATATCATATCCCTCCCCGTGGGCAGGATGCGCACTTGGGCGATTCAATAAGGGGGGTTGTTGCATGAGCAATCTTGAACAATTCCAGAGTACCAACCCCCGCAGTCAACGCTTTTTCAAAGTGTTCTTTGTCGTCGAACACACATACGTCCCTTGTGTCGCTGCAAAGTCGGCGCTCTCGTATGGCCAGGACATAGCAATTCACCGGGGTAAGCGAGACATAGCCGTGAAGCTCGAAATGAGAGCAAGCTACGTCTACTGTTTCAAACAGAATGCGCTCTCCATGGAAAGCGACGGACTCCTTGCCTGTGCGTTCCAATACAAATCGTTTCATAGGCACTCCTTACCGTGGCCGTGCGGTCTGCCGCACCACGCGGCCGGTTTCGTTAAGCTCGAAAACAACGGTTCCGTCCTCGGCCATAGTCACGCCGCCAAGCAGCGTATTGATCCATGCCGAAGCCCAGGCAAGGCCCCACTCGCCGCAGGGGTAGCGGAATCGGCCGGCACGAAAGAGCCCGGGGCGCGTCCAGCCATGGGCCAGGAGTTCGTCCAGGTGGGGCAGAATCCAGCGGCGGCCGGCTTTATAGGCTCGGACCATGTCGGGGGTCGGTTTTGAGTTTCGAGGCCGGGAAAGCCGTTTGCGCGGCTCGTGGCGGGATGTTGTGGGCAAGGCCGGTGGCGCTATGACGACCATGTCGTCGTCCTTGCTCGTGGCGATGGTGGGTGGCGCTTCGGCCGAGTCCGGAACGTGCGCGTTCCCATCTTGCCCGGTGGGCTCGAGTCCTGGCGCGGGGGCTGCGTTTTTGACCGGGTGCGCCGGCAGACAGGCGGGAGGAAGGCCACCTTCGATCCAGGCGCGCAAATCCCAGCCAGCCCGCCATGCGTCCGTGGGGTCCTTGCCTTCGGGCACGGGCCAGACGCGGATTTTTTCGGGCGGGTAATGCGTGGCCCACCACGTCCAGGCCGCCTTGTCCCCGGCGTCGTCGGCATCAAGGGCCACCAGGATGAAGGGCGCGGACTCCAGACGGGCGTGGGCCTCGGCATCCGGCCGCAGCGAGGCCGATCCCAGGGCCAGGACGTTTACCATATCCCCCGCTTCCTGGGCTAAAAGAAGCCCGTCCAATTCGCTTTCAACCACGATCCAGGCGGCGGCCGTTCCGGTGATGACAAGGGGCGCGGTGTTTTTCGGCTCGCTCGGTAGGTAAAGGTATTTCGGCTCGTTCTCCCGGGGGCTTGGCCGGCGGAATTTGATGCGCGCCGGACGCCCCGCATCGTCGAGGACCGGCAGCACAAGACCATGGGGAAGCCACAGCATGCGGCGTTTGCCGTTTGGCTTGAACTCCTGGGGCAGCCCCCAGGCTGTGCGGTCGCGGTAAAGATCCTCGGGAAGCCAGCCGACATGGAAGCGGGCAGCCGTTGTGGCTTTCAGGCCGCGTTCAGCGGCCAGCCAAGCGAGAACATCCGGGGAATTTTGAAGTTGGTGTTCTGCCCAGCGGATGAGCTTTTGCGCCTGTGCTTGCCATTTCGCGTTGGGCCGCTCGCTGGTCTTGGGCGTCCATGCCGGCGCGGTCGGCTCCACTACGGGCTGGCATACGGGTGTCCGTGCGCCGGAAGGCGCGGCCGGTGTCAAGCCAAGTTCGTGGCAGGCCTCGCCGTAGCCGAGGTTTTGAAAGTCGCGCAAGAACTGGATGGCGTCGCCGCTTCGGCCGCAGCCCCGGCAAAAGTAACGGCCCAACCCGTGCTTGCCCTGGCCTCCACCCCAGATGCAGAAGCGATCATTTCCACCGCAGGACGGACAAGACCCGGCCCATTCGGTCGCGGTCTTCTGTTTCGCCGCAAGTCCCATGTCCTGGTACAGACTTAAAATGTCGTGTGACATAAGCCTGTTACCTCAAATTCCGGGCAAAATGAGGCCGCGACGGCAAACGCGACTGTTGAAAGCCCGAGGGCTTAACCTACTGTTTTTTATGAATCTGCGACATTCGAGAGTTGCGCACCCCTTTCTTATATATATACCACCCCCTTTTTCCTCTTTATTTCTCCTATAGGAGAAATAAGAGAAAGACGAAGTCTCGATGTATTTGATTTTCTTGAGCGACTTTTTGCGAGACTTCGAGAGTCGAAGTCCGATATTCTGTGTCCTTTTTTTCTCTGCATGTATGGTAATTATATGATATTTTATTGGATTCTCCATCAAAATGAGCTTTTCAGCTGAAGCCCGAGGTAGTAGTGGTACCGGCCGTCGTCGTCTTTCTCGAACTTTCCGGCCATGGCTTCGCAAAATTTACGTCTTCCCAATGGCTTGGAGTTTGAACCGAACTCCTCAACATGCCATTGCGAGTAGGCTTCATGCAGCGGCTTGGCTTGCTCGCGGTGTTCCTTGCCGATCAGACAGCGGGCGCGGACAAAACTTTCCACGTAATCTTCGTTAAGCCGGTAAGTTTCCAAGGCTTCGCGGGACGACAGCGGCGGGTTGAATTTCTGCCCGTTCTTTTGCCAGGCAAGGCATCCCCGGACGGCCCAGGCCAGGATGGCGCTTTTGACCTCCTCCTGGCGCAACTGGTCCTTGAGGTCTGGGTTGATGGGCCTTTCGTGCGGCTTGGCGGGGTTGTCCTTGAAGGCGTAGGGGAACTTGAAGACGTGAATGCGCCCCCATAGGGCGTCTTCATCAATGCCGATCCGGGCCAAGTGGTTGCTCGCCAAAAAGAGCGTGTGCATGGGCTCGAAGCTGACGGGCTTGGCGAAAAGGCCCCTAGCCACAAGGGTGTCGCCGCCGGATAGCCACTTCAACCGGGCCACATTAAAACTATCCGCCTTGCCCGACTCGGACAGGAAGGCCAGCCGCAGCCCTTGCAGTTCGGCCAGTTCGGGCGTGGGGCCAAGCCCCTTGCCTTTTTTGTCTTCCATAAGCAGCGCGGCGGGGAGCATCCCCGCATAGTTGCCGAAGACGCTTTTGAACGTCTCCAGAAGGAGCGTCTTCCCCGAGTCACTAAATTTGCTGTAGAAGAGGGCAAAGGCTTTCCGCTGGATACCCGTGATGGCGTAGCCGACGAAGTGCTGTAGGTACTCGGCCATGTCGGCGGGAAGCAGACTCGCCATGTAGGCGTTCCAAGCGGGATGCTCATATTGCAGGCCGCGCCATACGGTCTGGCAATACTTGGTGCTCATGTCCCCAAGTTGGCCTTCGCGGTCTTGGCCGGTTCGAAGGTCTATGCGGCAATTGAGGCAGTGCAGCGCCCACGGGTTACGGTCGAAGTCGGCGTTGTCCCTGGCCAGGGAGTCCCGACCTGTGCGCATCAAGGCCGTGATATTGTCCAGGCTGTGCTTGTTGGACAGACGCTTGAGCGCGGAAACGTACTTTTTCCGGGAGGCTTCGGCTTGGCCCCGCGTCTCTTTGGAGTTGTCCGTTCGATAGGCCTCTTGGGCGAGGGCTTCCCTTTGTTGCTCAAGCTGAGGCCGCAAGACCTGTTGCAGCGCCACCTTGATTTGCCCGGCATGGTCCTCGGCAAAGTAGCCGCCGCCCGGAGTCAGTTCGAGGAATACGCCGCGTTGCATGTCGTAGGCGAAGTGCTGCTTCAGGGCCTTCACCCCGAGAGTGGCCAGCCCCACTTCCTCTTCCTCGGACACGGCGCGCCATAGCTCTTTGGGCGTGAAGACTACGGCTTTCGGCTTGGTTGGTGGTTTGGCGTGCTTCGCTTTCCCCGCGTCGGCCCGCGCCGAGGCCCGGCGGGCCGCTTCCTGGGGGTCTTTCTTTGATGGTCCGGCCATTAGCCATGCTCCAGGGCTTGCGAGAATTGCAGGTTTTGCCCCTGCCGTGCGTATTGAGAGGGCGGGGTTTCCTTCCGGTCAGTGGCTATAAAGCCCTGGTGGTGCGTTCCTTGAGGAACTGGACAAGGTCCGCGCGGCGGTAGCAGGCACGGCCGGCGACTTTGAAGAGTGGGGGGCCTTGCTTTAAGGCCGCGAGATTGGCGAGGGTCTGAGGCGTGAGCGGGAAGCCGTACTGTTTCAGTTCGGTGCGGCGCACCAGGGGCGGGCATTCCCGTTCGAAGTCGGCAAGGAAGTCAGTGACGGTGGAGTCGTGTGACATGGGACAACCTCCAATCATCAGGTTGTCCCTGGGAAAACATAGAAGTGCAGGGTTGAAAATTTACTGCGCGCCTATTGCACTTAGTGCTCTGTGAGCGCGGTAAGTAATGTTTTTACGTACTTTGTCTGTTATTCCAGCGTTCTATTAGTTCAAAAAGGTCCGAGTAATTTTTTTCATTGTCGATTAAAGGTGTGCCGGGAAGGTCGAGCTCTGGCGAATGTCGCCATGCTTCACCTTGAGCAAAGTAATTTTTTTGCGAGTAGGAATTTCTCCTGCGAAACTGAAATGTCTCTCCAAAACTCCTATAATATTCAGCGATTTTTAAAAATTTTAGGTAGTTTCCTTTGCGCATGAGGCCAGAAAATGGAAAATTGTATGTTGAAGATTCTGTGTGGTGTTTTATTTCTTCTCTCAGAATATACTCTGCCAGCCATAGGTGAGAGACGGACTTGTATTGATTCCAATGCTTCCATATACTTTTATCGTTTTCAGGGTACTGTTTTTTTATCTTCAGATGTGTCAATCTGCTCCTCCTTGATTTTTTCCTGTGCAAAAAAAATTGCGCTATTTATGCTTGGCTCATGTTTCGTTAAGTTTTTACGGTGTGCTTCATTCATTTCGTGAAGATAAAAAAGAGTAAGCCCAGATATAATACCTCGCCTTGAAAGCTTTGTTATGATTCTATAAAGCTCGTCTATACTTAGTGGCGGTTCATCTAGAAGTGATCTTAAAGTTTCTATATCCATTATGATGTTGTTGATGTTTGTTGCTTTCGTGAGCATCTCAAGGGTCATGAGGGTGGCAGCCTTTCTTCTTAATGAGACTTGGTCTATTTTTGGAAATGACGCAGTTGATATGAGGCAGCTTTTGGCCATTATATGCGCTATGTGATTGCCATTTTCTGAGGAAAATTTATTCAATAGTGTGGGTATCTGCGGGAATACAAAGCTGATTCCTTTGAATGAAAGAGAAAAAGTGTCTTTTAGTATGGTTTCAAAGTTTACCTCAATATCCATTCAAGCCTCCTGTCGCTTGCTCCTGTAATGATCCCCCGGCCAAGCCGTCCAGGAAAACGGCTTTTCGACCCGGTTCGCGAGGCCGGGTCTAGGCCGGGGAACAGTCGGGCGATGTCTGGTTAAAGGCCTCTTTAATGTATTCGGATTTGATTAAAGTTTTTGGCCGATTTCTTTAATCTGCATAGCGTCCTCGGATTCGTCCTCGCCCGTGACGATGTCCAGGATTCTCGCAGCTTCATAGGTTTTGGCCGTTCCTTCGGCAGCCACTTGGCGCAACGCGCCGATGGCCTCCAGTTTGGCAACGGCCGCCTTAGCCGAGGGATAGGACGTGCTCAGGACCTCGGCGGCTACAGGGATGGTCAGGATCGGGCGTTCAAAGAGGGCATCGGCCAGACGAAGGACCAGGGCCGAGGCTCTCTTCCTTTGCAGGGCGTCCCGCCAGTCGGCTTGCAGGTCCTGCAACCGCTTGGCTCGGGCAACGGCGTCCCGAGCCTGGGCGGCTACACCTTGCAGGAAAAAGGAGGTCCAGGCCCGCCAATCGCCATGGGTGCTGACAGCCATGAGTAGCCGGTAATAGTCTTCCCGACGGCGCTCGAAGTAGACGCTCAGATACAAAAGCGGATGTGGCAGGAGCCCCCACGAGACCATAAGCAGGGGCACGAGCAACCGGCCCACGCGCCCGTTGCCGTCAATAAACGGGTGGATGGCCTCGAACTGGTAGTGAATGCAGGCCAGCCGCACCAGGGGCGGATAAGCGCTTCCTTCGTGAAGGTATTTTTCAAGGGCGTCCAGGGCTTCGGCCATCTCGGGAACGGGCGGCGGCACATAACTCGCTTGGGCAAGCAGACAGCCGGGCGGGCCTATCCAGTTTTGCGAGCGGCGAAACTCGCCGGGCGTGGCCGTGTCCCCGCGCACGCCGTCCATGAGTCTGGCGTGGACCTCGCGGATAAGCCGCTGACTGAGTGGCAAGGTCTCCAAGCGTTCCAGGCCATATTCCATGGCCTGGACATAGTTGAACACCTCCCGCACGTCAGACGCCTGTTTGCGCGGGCGCACGCCCGGCAACAGAAGTTGTCCGGCCTCATACCCGTAGAGGTCGGCCAGGTCGGCTTGCGTGCCCTCGATACGGGAAGACAGGACGGCTTCCTGGCGCATGAACGGGCGGACAAGCAAGGACGGATTGGCGATTGCCCGGCCAAGCCCTGCCAGTTCACCCAAAGCCCGATCCGCATCGGAAAGGGTCAAAATCAAATCCGGATCCAAGGTAAGCGCCGGCGGCAATGGGGCGGGGACGAAAGCGTGATAGGCGACTTCGCCTTGACCGACGCGGATGACCCGGCCGGCGGCTTGTTCCGTGAATGCCTCGGGCTTCATGAGGTCTTCCGCCTTTTGGGCGCATCACCCATGGTCAGCACCTGGGGTTCTTCGCTCTTGGCCGCAATGCCGGCCTCAAGCCCTTTGACGGCCCGGCGCAGGCTGTCCGGGGAAAGGTGGCTGTAACGTTCCGTCATGGACAGGGTGCGGTGTCCCATAAGCTCCTTGACGCTGTAGAGGTCCGTTCCCTGTTCGACCAGCCAAGACGCGAAGGTGTGGCGCAAGGAATGGAAGACCACTTTTTGGCGGGAATCCGTGATGCCCTCGTTGAAGCCGAGGTCCTTGACCGCGCGTTCGAAGGCGTTGGAGACGTAGGAGCGGCGAACGCCTCCCCGGCCGGGAAAGACCGGGTCCCCTGGTCCGCCCTTGACCCTGGCCGCGAGCATTCCCCGGACTTGACCCGTCATGTAGGCGATGCGGGTCCGGCCGTTTTTGGTATCCCGAAGGGTGAGCGTTTCGCGGTCGAAGTCCACGTCCGACCATGTGAGGTTGAAGATTTCCCCGGCTCGAAGGCCGCAGTGCAGCGAGACCAGAGAAATGGCGTGTAGCTCGTGACTCCGCTTGGCCACGTGCTCTAGCAGTTTGTCCGCTTCTTCATGGGTCAGGAATCGAAGACGTCGGTTGTCGGTCTTTGGAGCCTTGACCTTGCAGGTGGGGGAGACGCAATCGGTCATGTCGTGGTCACGGGCGAAGTTGAAGACTTGGCGCACGACGCAAAGGGCATAATGCGCGCTTCTGGCCGATAGGCCGGCGGCGGCAATGTTTTTCCTGATCCGCTCCAGATGGAACGGGGAAATGTCTTTCAGGGGCACGTCGCCAATGACCGGCCCGAGCCACTTCCGAAAAAGGCCCTGTTCGGTCTGGACGGTGTTCGGCTTTTTGTTCTGCCGGGCGTGTTCCAGGTAGACGCCTTCGAAGATGAAACCGAAGGTGACGGCTTCGGCTTCCTGAACAGCCTTTTCCCGGGCCTCGGCTTCCTCCCGGGCCTTTTCGATGTCCCGCTTGGCTTGAAGTGTCTTCGGCCCCTCGCCGGTCACATGGGCCTTTTTGAGGCCGGCCAGGACCACGGCGGCTTTTTGAGCGGTCCAACCCTCGGAGCCCCAGCCTAGGCCTTCCTCGCGGCGTTTCCCGTCCGCCTGGTAGCGAATGGCGAAATACCGATCCGGCTTGATACCGTGCTTGCGTTCAGGGTGTTCCCGATAGCGCACGCCCGGGAAACTGGTTTTGGTCCATTGCATGATTGTGCTCGCCCCTGGGCTTGTAATTTATCCTATGAATTTGGATCGGCCCCCGTTTTGGCCCTATTTCCCAGTGTGCTCGACCAGATTAAGAAACAATTTCAACGCGGTCCCCACTCCGCGATTCCTGCCCGGGGGGGCGGTCCCTGATTTGGTGTTCGACAATCAGGGGGTCGATTTCTCTCTCATTCTGTCCCCACTCTGTCCCCACTTTTTATGTGAAAGGGGGGTATTTCGAGGGAAAGACCGGTAAGAGTGGATCGCCCAAGAAGGCAGTGATGTCAACATGTTTGGGATGATTTGGGAAACTGCGGGAAAGGCGCTTGAACTGAATGGGGTTCAGGGGGTCGGAGGTTCAAATCCTCTCATCCCGACCAGTTATTTCAAGGGCTTGCGGTGAACAACCGTAGGCCCTTTTTCTGTTGGATAACCGGGGGGATAACCTCTTGGCCTGGGATTGCTGGGGAATGGTTATCCGGGACGACCCATTACCCTGCGGTCAGGGGGCGCCCTAGGTGCGGTGACCTCACTGCTCCCTCCCGATGTCGCCGCCCCGCGCGGAAGCGTGGTAGCGTGGAAGTCTCGGATATCGTATAAAACCGCCGGAGGAGGTGCGGCCGGCCTCTTCTTTTCGTTCCTCGAAGCCGCCCATCGATCTCAAAATCAGGCACTCTGCCGGGGAAATGGACTCACTGATGGCAAAATCACATCCGTCCCTGCTTCGTCCACTGGCCTTGTTGCTCATCATGGGGGGACCGGCCCTCTTGCTCGCCGCCTGCGCCAAGCCGAACGTGACCGCCGTGGCCCATGCCTCGCCCGCGGCTGTCCTGACTCCCGCCGACAAGGCGGGAATTCGCGATGGCCGCGCCCGTTTTCGCGAAATAATGACCGCTGTGATCGCTGACCATGGGGCGGGGCTGCCCGGCAACCGTCCCGCTGACGGTGACAGCGTCCTATGGCGCTTGGCGGGAGAGCCCGCGTCATCCGGCCTGCCTGTGCCGATGTCCCCCTCCAAGGCTGGCCTCCGGTTAGTGCTCGTGCCCGGGTTGCTTGCCCAATGCGTTGCCCAAAGTTCGCTCCTTTTTGAGGACGCCCGGGCAAATGTCGAACGCCAGGGCTATGCCACCAGTTTGGTCAACACCGGTGGCCGGCTGAGCTGCGCGCATAATGCCGTCATTATACGCGATGCCGTCGCTTCGTTGCCCATGGAAGACAAGCTCGTCTTCGTGACCCACTCCAAAGGGGCCGTGGATGTCCTGGAGGCCCTGGTCGACTACCCGGAACTGGTCCCACGCACGGCGGCCGTGGTCAGCGTGGCCGGGGCGATAAACGGCTCTCCCCTGGCCGATACCTTCAGTGATGACCTGATCCGCTTCGTCGAATCCATGCCCCTGTCCTCATGCCCGCCCGGCAACGATACGGAGGCCATCGACAGTTTGCGCCGACCGGGGCGGTTACGGTTTTTAGCCGAACATCCCATGCAATCTGGCATCCGGTTCTATTCCTTGGCCGCCTTCGCAACGCGCGAAGAAATGTCCATGGTCCTCAAACCGTTTTACGACATCCTCGCCAAGACCGATCCCCTCAACGACGGTCTGGTCATCGCGTCCGACGCGATTTACCCGGGCGCCACCCTGCTCGGATACCCCAATGCCGACCACCTGGCCGTGGCCATGCCTTTTACGAAAACGGGGCTGCTGCGCGCGCTCAACACCAAGAACGCCTATCCTCGGGCCGCGTTGCTGGAAGCCATTGCCCGGTATGTCGAAGAAGACCTCGCCAAGAAATAAGGCAGAGGCCGGGTGGGTCCGTGGCCGCGGAACCCTCAAGGAAGTTCCGCGACAGACGTAGTCTGCATATTCTCCGACTTCGTCAGACTCGGCAGCTTGGCGATGGTGCGCCGTTTCTCGCCGCCGAGCAGGTGGTAATACTGGTCGACGGTCATTTTGACGCTGGCGTGGCCCATGGGCTTGCTCACGGCCGCGACGTCGCCGCCTTCGCACAGATGGTCGGCAACAACTCAAACCCAGGAGCCACCCTCAAGAATGAACTGGTCCGAAGAAAACCGGCAGGTCAGTGGCGCCTTGTCCAGGTGCCGCGGCATGTTCTTCGTGACAGCGCTCTGCAACGACCACACGCCGTAACCCCTCTTTTTCCCGATCAGGCCGGCCAAGCCAGCCAGCCAGCTCACTTCGCCCGCAACGCTCCCAAGGCGATCGACACCCATCCGATCATCCAGATGGCACCGCCGATGGGCGTGACGATGCCGAGGAACTTGGTGTTCGTGAGGCTCAATTGGTAGATGCTCCCGGAAAACAAAAAGGTTCCGATGATGAAGCACCAGCCGCCGACGGCCATGTATGCACCGCCCCACCTGGCGGATGCGAGCCCCACCCCGAGCAGGGCCAGGGCGTGATACATCTGGTAGCGCACGCCGATCTCGAACACGGCCAGCATGTCCGGGGCCAGTCGGTGCTTCAAGGCATGGGAGCCGAGCGCCCCCGCGATCACGGCCATGCACGCCGAGAGCGCGCCGAGGGCAAAAAAAAGCCTGTCCACGATAATCCTCCGATTGTTTGGGCGCATCACGAAGCGACAGGGGCGAACGCCTGTCCCGCACCGACCGGACCGGCGCTGCGTGCATCACCAGCTGGCCGTGGCCTCAGGATGCGCCTTTGAAACCGCCCCTCACAACTGCCAACGGGATCAACATCCTTCTCGTGCTCCATGGCGGCCACCTCGTGCAGGGAGGGCAGGTGGATCCACCCGGCCCGGATGGGCAGCCCGTTTGCCGCGATGTGGTGCAGCACTCCGCACATCAGGTGGTTGCACATGAGCGTGCCTGGCGCGTCGGAGATGTCCGCCGGGAAACCGGCCCTGCGCATGGCCAGCACCATGGCCCGCAGGGGCGCGTGGAATAAGGGCCAAAGCCCGTCACGAGGACTGTGTTCATGTCATGGCTCCCAGTGAAACAGGGACGGGTTTGAGATAACGTGACGTTAACCCTCCCCCTAAAATAGGGCCAACAAATAATTCAGTAACTGAAGGGCCCATTTGAAAGAAGTCCGGGCAGGTCATCCGGTCTGGCCCGGGCTGCTTGTCTCGCTGGGGACCTTCTTCCCTTTTTCCTCCTCGGGGAAAAGGGGGCGCTTCGGAGGCGGTTTCGGTGGGGCATGTGTGTCAGAGTCTGTTCCTGGCTCCGGACCGGGGTTGGCGATTGCGAAACGGGTCGTTGAAAATCATGGCGGTGTTCTGTCGCCTTGCCCTGCGTCAGTTCTTCAAATCGAACTTGACCGGCAGCATGACCCAGGTCGCCACCTCGCGCCCTTTGTAGCGGGCCGGGTGAAAACGCCATTGTCCAAGAGCCGCGATGACGGCGTGCTCGAAGACCTGCGGCGGTTTTGCGGAAACGATGCTGATACTTCGTACGCCGCCATCGGCTGTGACCAGGAGCCGCGCGACGACCCGGCCTTCGATGCCGCGACGGCGCGCATCGGCAGGGTAATCGGGCGTGACTTGGCGGAGGATTCTCGGTTTTGCATCCACCGCCGCCAGGCTCATGCCGCCTTCCTCACCCGCGCCCCGTCCGGCGCCGACAGCCGGTCCTTCCCCGCCGCCGCTGCCTCCGCCTTTCCCGCCGCCCTGGCCGGACGCGCCTCCGGTCATACCCGGGCCGGTTCCCTCCGGCCCCGCTTGGGGCGCGTCGTGCGAACCGGAACCCGCCGGCCTTTGTCCTGATACGGATGCGGGGGCCTGCGTAGCCTCGGGCGCGCGGCGACGCCGGCTTTTCGGTGGACGGCGCGGTTTCGGCTTGGTTTTTTCCGTGGATGCGGCGGATGCCGCCAGGACAGGCAGCGCCTTTTTCTGGTCGCGCGCCGGGGGCTCTTGCTTGGGGGGGGCGGAGGCGGTTTGCCCGGCCGGGCGCATCACGCTTTCGGTCGCTTCCGCTTCCGGGCCGGGAAGCGGACCGGCATCCCCCGGTCCCAATCCGGCAAGGTCCACAGCCAGGACAGACCCGCCACCGCCACCGCCCTTGCCACCCCCGCCGCCTCCCGGGTGGGCTACAAGAAAGCGGTGGCAGGCGAGAAGGCCGAGGATGAGGACCGCATGGAACGCCAGGGACAAGAGCCATCCCTGTGATGCATGGCGGCGGGACGTCGTGGTTTGCCGCCTCTCGGGCATGACATGCGGGACGCCTGGCATGCGCGCTATGCCTCGGCCCGGGAACCGGCCTTTCTTTTGGGGGAGCAGGCCACGGCGACCAGGAAGATCAGGCTGGACACGAGGACGATGGACGCGCCGGCCGGCACGTCGAGTTTCCAGGCGATGAACAGGCCGCCCTCGCAGGAGACGACCCCGAACAGCGCCGCCAAAAAGAAAAGGCGTCCCAGGCGGTAGGTGAGCTGGTAGGCCGCCGCCGCCGGATTGATGAGCAGGCTGTAAACGAGAAGCCCGCCGATGCTCGGCAGGCAGGCCGTGACGGTCAGGCCCGTGAAAAAGAGGATGCCGTAGAAAATGGCCGTGGCCGGCAGGCCGCAGGCCCGGGCTATCCAGCGATGGCAGGCGACGGCTTGGATCTCCTTGAAGAAGGCGACGATGAGCAGGGTCGCTGTCACGGCCACCCCGCCGAGGAGCCAAAGGTCGCGCGGGCTGACCGTCAGGATATTGCCCCAAAAGAGGTTGAGGCCGGCCGTCTTGGGACCAGGGAGCAGGCCCAGGCAGAAAATGGCCAGGCCGAGCATGGCCGAGAACACGACGCCCACGGCGGTATCCGGGGAAAGCTCACCCCGGTCGGCCACAGGGCCGATGATCGCGGCCGCCGCCAGGCTGGCTACCAACGCGCCCGTGAGCGGGTCCAAGCCGAAAAGCAGCCCCATGAGCCCGCCGGCAAAGGCGGCGTGGGCCAGACAGACGCCGATGAACGTCAGGCGCATGAGCACGGCGAAGACGCCGGCCACGGCGCAGGCCACGCCGGCGAACAACCCGGCCAGAACGGCATGGCGCATGAACGCCGCATCCAAAAAAGTTTCCATGGCGAATCCTCAAAAAAGCACCACGCGCCGGCCCGCGTGGGACACCACGGCCACCTCGGCCCGGTAGAGTCGGCCGAGCCGGTCGGCGTCGAGGGCTTCCCGGGCCGGACCGCGCCAGAGGGGACGGCCGGATTCCAGGCACAGCACCTCGTCGCACAGGCTCTCCAGACTGTTGAGGTCGTGGGTGGCCAGCAGCACGGTCAGTCCGAGCCGGTCGCGCAGCCCGGCGATGCAGCCGAGGATGTCGCGCTGGGCGCGCCAGTCCAGCGCCGACGTGGGCTCGTCAAGCAGCAGGACCTGCGGCTCCTGGGCCAATGCCCTGGCAATGGCCGCGCGTTGTTGTTCGCCCCCGGAAAGCTGCCCCAGGGGACGGCCGGCCAAGTGGCCGATGCCCACAAGCTCCAGCATTTGCGATGCCCGGCGGGCGAGTTCCCGGCCCGGCGTCCTGAACCAGCCGCGCTTGGCATAGCCGCCGGACATGACGGATTCCTGGACGCTTATGGGCAGACGCGGGTCCGCATCCCGGGCCTGCATGACCAGGGCGATATCCCTTCTTGCCTTGCTTGCGCCGGGGCCGGTCAACCTGTTCCCGAAGAGCCGCACCGCGCCGGATGTCAGGCGCAACATCCCGCAGATGGCGGTAAGCAGCGTGCTTTTGCCGGCCCCGTTCGGGCCGATGAGGCCGAGCACCCCGCCTTTGGCCACATCCAGGGCCTCGATGCGCAAGACGACGCGACCGCGCCTTTTGACCACGACGTCGCGCAGGGAAAGGGCGGCATCATTTTCCATGACGCTTGAGCGCGGCAAGGCAGCGGTCCGTGTTGGCGGCCACGGCTGCGGCCCAGGTCGGGGTGTCGGGGAATCCTCCCGGGAAGTTGCTCAGCACGACAAATGCCGCGCCCAGGTCCCCGGCGAACGTCTTGCCCGAACCTCCCGAGCTTTGCAGGTTGTCGACCACGAGCCGGACGTTCGCGTTCCTGGCCTTGGCCACGGCCTGGGCCAGCTGTTGCGGGCCGCTTTCCTCGAATCGGCCGTATTGGGCGGCCACATCGCAATCCAGCCATTGGAGAAAAGGCGCCTGCTGGCAGTCGGCCATCACCGGCATTCCCGCCAGCGGCTTGGCTTTGGCCGAGAGCGCGGCCGCGATCCTGTCCACCTCGGCCACCCGCGTCTTGGCCCGTTTCTCGTAGAGGGCGGCATGCGGCGGATCAATCGCGGCCAGTATCCCGGCCACGGCCAGGGTAGCGGCTTTTTGGCGGTCGGGCACCATCCAGTTGCCGGGGGCCGCGACCACACGCACTTTGGGGATGAGGGCCGGGTCGTTTCGGATCGGCCCCATGACGCTGTCAAAGTGGGTTTGCCAGTCGTGGAGGATGATGGCCTTGGCGTTTGCGAGCGTGCGCATATCCGAGGCGCGCAGGTCGGTGTGCCCCGGACAGGAAGCGGCGGGCACGATGGGGGCGGCGGTGAGGAATCCCCGGCCCAGGTCGCCGACGATGTCCGCCACCAGCGTGGTGCCGGCGGCGATGACGATGGGCGTTGCTTGCGTTTGCGCCAGAGCCGAAGCCGTGAGCGGGGCTAAGCAGAGGCAGGCGAACGCGAGACAGCGCAAGGCGTGCGAAAGCCGTGTCATGCCCGGCCTCCCGGTGTGCCGGCCGGCTTGCGGCAGACGGCGTGGTAATGGCCGGGGGCGTCGATGATGGCGGGATCGGGCAGGCCGGCGAGCAGGAAAAGTTGCCGCATGTCCGTTTCCTCCGGCAGGGCGTCGCCGGCCACGGCGCTGTGCGTGCCGTGGTGGGCCAACAACTCGGCGCGGCTCAGCAAATGGCTGATGATGACCGTCGCTCCCGGCTTGGCCACCCGGGCCATTTCCGACAGGGCCCGGCCCTTGTCCTCGAAATGGGGGAATGCGGCGAAGCAAACCACGGCGTCGAAGCTCTCGTCGCGAAAGGGCAGGCGCATGGCCGTGGCCAAAACCGGCGGCGGATCGGCCGGTCCGAGCTTGGACCGGACCTGCCGCAGCATCTCCAGGGAGAGGTCGAAGGGAAAGACCCTGCCGGAGGGGCCAAGGGCCTTGCGGAGATAGGGCACCAGCGTTCCCGGGCCGGTGCCCATGTCGAGAACCGTTGCTCCGGGCGGCAGGTGGAAGGACGCGACCAGGGAGGGCAGCCTTTCCCGCACCGGCGGCGGATAGCAGTTGGCTTCCCAGTTCACGGCCCGGGCATTGAAGAAGGCGGCCCGGGGATCAGGCTCGTTTTGCGTTCGCATGGTGTTCTCTCCTCGTTTGCGCCCGCTCAGACGGCGAAGCGCAACAACGCGTAGAAGCCGTCGGGGTCCAGGCGGCGGCGGACCACCTTGGAAAATCCCGCTTCCCGGGCCAGCCGCTCCACGACATCGATCGAATCGTGCCGCCCGTGGCGACTCCAATGCGCGACAAGGACGCGCCGTTCCTCGGGCGTCAGTTCGGTCCAGCCGGCTTCGATCACCCTGTTGTAGCGCGCCAGAAAGGCCTCGGCGCTTTCGCCGTCGCCGGGCATGGGATCGTGGGTGAGGAGCTCCCCGCCTGGGCGCAGGGCGTTTTTGGCCATGGCAAAAAGCCGGGCTTTCTCCTCCCGGGGGAAGTGGTGCAGCAAAAGCCCCATCCAGATGACGTCCACGGCCTCGCGCAAGCCGGCCAGGATCTCCCGGCCGTCGGCGGCGACGAGGTCCGCGGCGGCCGGGCTGTCGGCGAGGTTTTTCCACGCGGCGGCAAGGCAATCCGTGTCCGTGTCCACGCCCGTGTAGGCGGTCACGTCGCCGGCGGACAGGACGCGGACCATGTCGCGGGCATCGTTGCAACCGAGGTCGAGCAGGCGCAGCCCGTCGCCGTTTTGCCCCCGCCCGGCCAGAAATCCTTCCAGCCAGGCGTAGGCCGCCACATGGCACATGCGGTCATGCGCCCGGAGCTTGGTAAAGACCTCGCGGCGGTCGAAGGCTGTGGAAACGGCTCCTTCCATATGTCCTCCCGAGGTTAGAAGGTCAGGGCCACGCCGGCCGAAACGCCGGTTGCGGGCATGGGGTAGCCCGGCTTGTATTTGTAGAAGGTGTTGGTCAGGTTCTGCACGGCCACGAAGAGTTCGGTTTCGACCTTGGGTTTGGGGATGGTGAAGAAATAGGAAAACTTGGCGTTGGCCAGCCAGTAGCCGTCCACCTTTTCCGTGTTGCGCGTGCCCACGCGCCGGGTTTCGGAAAGCACGTACATCTCGTCCACGTACTGGGCGTCGGCGGCGATCTTGAAATGCTCGAGGAAGCGGTAGTTCGCGCCGAGGCTGACGCTCAGGTTCGGCACGTAGGGGAGGTATTTCGGCGTGTGCCCCATGGCGTTTAAGCCGGCGAAGAAAGACAGATCCTTGACCGGGGTGTAGGTCGCCGTGGTTTCCAGGCCCCAAATGGAGTAGGAGCCGTAATTTTCAAACCCGGTCGGTCTCCCGGAGGAGGGATACATCACGTAGCGGTCGTGTCCGTTGTCGGAAAAGGCCGTCACGTCGAACCTGAGCAGGTTTTCGTATTTGTAGGACGCGCCCGCCTCGAAGTGGTCCATGGTCTCGGCCTTGAGGCTGCGCCAGTTCTGGCCCAGGGAGGAGATCACGTTTTGGGAGAAGACCGCCACGTTGAGTCCCGGATAGTTGACGCCCCGGGAATAGGTGCCGTGCAGCTCCAGGTCCTTGTAACCGAGCAGCAAGCCGGCCTGGGGCGACCATTCCGACTGGAACTGGCTGTGGCCGTAGTAGCGAAGCCCGGCCGAGGGCGTGGCGTAAAAGCCTTCCTTGGAGCCGATCATCTGGGAGACGCCGAGAAAGGGCGAGAAGATGGACCAGGTCATGCGGTCGAAGTGCGTCACCCCGCCCGGCGTGAACGACCAGTCCGTCAGGGAATTGATGGTCAGCTCGGGGTCGGTGGTGAATTCCGCCTGGCCGCTGATCCAGTCCATGTCCGCGCCGAAAGCGATCTCGCCGCCCTGCCAGAGACGGAGTTTTTCCTTGGCCCGCACGCCGTACAGGTCCGAATCGTTCGTGTTGTCGTTATCCTTGCCGGACTGGTTGAACCAGTTGCCTTCGCCCCTGTTCCAATAGCCTTTGAGGGTCCCCTCCGCGCAATCGTAGGTGTTGGCGAGCGTAGCCACCATGTGCCAATCGCGGGTGACGTATTTCCCGTCGCGCTCCTCCGGCTGTCCTTCCGGCCCCGGATCCATGGCGTAGTTGTCCGTGCGGATCACCGTGGCGTGGGCGTTCCAGTTGTCGGTCAGGCCGTAGCCCAGGCGGCCGTAATAGCTTGTCAGCATGCCGTCGGACATGGCCCGCGAGCCCGAGGAATAGCGGTAGCTCTGGGCTGCGTAGTAGTCGAAGCGGCCGATCTTGCCGCCCGTTTCCGCCGTTTCCTGCGAGGTGTTGTAGGAGCCGTACTGGGCCGTGACCCGGGAGGAGAATCCTTCGTGGTCCATACGTTTGGGGGTCATGTCCACGGCGGCCAGACCGTTGCCGAAGTTCATGGGCTGCGGGCTCTTGTACACGGTGACGGCGGCGGCCGGGTCCACGGACAGATAGTCCAGCAGCGGATGGTCCCAGACCGAAATATAGGCCGGCGCGCCGTCGATCATGACCGAAATTTCCGCGCCGGGCCGGCTGGCCCCCTTGCCCCGGATGAAAATCGCGCCGCCTTCCGCCCCTCCGAAGGAACCGATGTTGTCAAAGCGGGAGATCGTCACGCCGGGGGTGCGGCGCAGGGCCGAGGTCAGGTCGGGCGCATTGAGGTCCCATATCTGCTCTTTGGTGACGGTCGTCGTTTCATTGGCGAAGCTGTCCACCCTGTTGCCTTCGATGATGGGCGAGGAGACGACATTGACTTCCTCGAGCATGGCCTCGCCTGAATTCTCCGTTGTTTGGGGATCGGCTGCAAGCGATGGCGAGGCGGCGAAGGCGAGGCCAAGTGCAAGAAGGGCGGCTCGGGAGAAACGACGGGGAATCATGCTCGCTCCTTTCGGGTAATAGAGTGGGAAATTACAACTATGGAAAGTGACATCAGTGGCCTGTTTTGTATTGAAAATTTAAAAAAGTAACACCGTTGGTTATGGAAATAAAATTCGTATGTCAAGAATCAATAAAACATATGGAATTAGGTGGCGGAAGGTTGGCCCGCCGGCATCCCTTTGACCCCGCCGATGCCGCTTCCTCCCGAAACGGGGTGCCGGACATCCCGATTTGGCGCTGGCCTGTTTTGGAGAGGGGGACAAGCGGCATGGCTTCCCGGATCGCCCTTGCCGTTGGGACGGATTTAAAATTGTACAGCGCCTCCCATCCGGCATAAACTCGGCGGCCTAGGCGCGTGGCGCTTTGCCACGATGCGACTTTTTCCCGGAGGCGGCATGCGGGCGGAAATCATGGAGCGGTTCGACGGTTTGGCGGACAAGTTCCTGGCGGACATCGAGCCCCTCAAGGACGCGGGGACCCTCGTGGTCGGCATCTACTGCACCTATGCCCCGGTGGAGCTGGTGCGCGCCGCCGGGGCCATCCCGGTGGGCCTTTGCGGCAAGAAGCAGGCCCCCATCCCCGCCGCCGAACGGGTCCTCCCGGCCAATCTCTGCCCGCTCATCAAGTCCAGCTACGGCTATGCGGCAACGGACACCTGCCCCTATTTCGCCGCGTCCGATCTGCTCGTCGGCGAAACCACCTGCGACGGCAAAAAAAAGATGTACGAGCACCTGGGGAAGATAAAGCCCCTGCACCTGATCCACCTGCCGGCCACCGTGGGCGAAGCCCAGGAGGCCTACTGGCTTCACGAGGTGCGCCGGTTCAAGGCGTTTTTGGAGGAGGCGACCGGCCGCGTCATCACGGATGAGGCGTTGCGGGAGGAAATCGCCACCCAGAACGAGGTGCGCCGCCTGCTTTTCCGGGTGCTTTCCTCGTCGCGCGGGGACCGCGTGCCGCTTGGCGGCCTGGACATGCTGCTTGTCAGCGAAGCCGGAGGCTTCAGCGCCGATCCCCACGCCTACGCCGCGACCTTGCGGGAGCTTTTGGCGGAGTTGGACGGTCTGGCCGCCTCCGGCGCGTCGTGCGCGCCCCCGGGGGCCAGGCGGATCCTTTTGACGGGGTGCCCGGCGGGACGCGGTTCGGAAAAGCTCGTGCGCCTGATCGAGGAAAGCGGCGGGGTGGTGGTCGCCGCCGAGAACTGTTCGGGCGTCAAGAGTTTCGACCGCCTCGTGGAGGAAGAAGGCGATCCGCTCGCGGCCATTGCCCGGCGTTACCTGCGCGTTCCCTGTTCGGTCATGACGCCGAACGCGGGCAGGCTGGAACTGCTCGACCGCCTGACCCGGGAGATGCGGCCCCACGGCGTGGTCGACCTCACCTGGCACTGTTGCCACACCTACAACGTGGAAGCGCCGATCGTCGCCGCGCACATGCGGGACACGCACGACCTGCCCACGCTGCATATCGAGACGGACTACGCCGACGCCGACACCGAGCAACTGCGCACGCGCGTCGAAGCCTTCCTGGAAATGCTGTAGCCGAAAAGCGAGGGCTTGCGGCCCGATTTCCCGGGACGTCTGCGGCCGGGCACGCCCGGGAACATCGTCGCGGCCCGTTGCCCCGCACCGCCGGGACGGCCCGGCGCAAAAGCGTGTTTTCCCGGAAAACCAGGCGCCCGACTGTCCCGAGCGCCGGGTTGGGGGCGCCGGCCACGGTGGTCAGGCGGGTTTTTGGCCGACAAAGACTTTCATGGCCGAATCGAGCCTGGACGGCGTCACCGTCTTGGCCAGGTAGCCCGACTTCGACATGAGCGCTGTGAACGCGCCGGGCTCCGGCAAAAGCGAAGCGCCCGGCGTCATCACCGACCACATATGCATGATGGCGTCGATGGAATGCTTGCCGTCGCGGCATAAGGTGGCGATCGCCAGACGTCCGCCCGGCTTGAGCCAACGATACAGTTTTTCCAAGAGTTTCGGGTGGTCGGACTCGGGGAAGTAGTAGATGTTGTTGAAAAGTGTGATGCAATCGAACTGTTCTTGGTAATCGAGCGTCCACATGTCGCCGGCGAGCATTTCGGCCCGCCCCGCCTGCCCCGCGTCCATGATCTTCCTGCGTATGTTCCGCGCGAGTTCTTCCACGAGCTCCACACCCGTGGCGGAGAGTTCGGGATTTCGCGACAACGCGTGCAGCAGGTACACACCGGAGCCGCTCCCGACTTCCAGGAACGCGCAAGGACCGGATTCGGGAAGGAGGTCATCCAAAACGCTTTTGAGAACAGGTTCGGCTATTTTCGACGAACGCGCGATGACTTCCGAGTGCCGGTCGCTCAAGGCGCGGAGGCTTTCCCCCTCAACCTCCTCGGACAAGGCGGCGGCGATATACGGCGCGTGCAGGCCGCTTGCCTCCTCGGCCAAGGACAAAAGGGCGTCGAACTCGGGCTTGGCCATGGCCTTGGCCAGGTTTCCCTTGAGGGCGTAGCGGTTACGGCGCGGGTCGATTTCTCCCAGCGTGACCCCGAGATGCAAAAAGGCCTTCAGGCTGGCGGCGTGTTTTTCCGGCGAAAGCGCAAGGGCGTCGAGCGCCTCCTCCAGGCGAAGCGGGCTGGCGGCAAGCGCTTGCAACAAACCCATTTTGCCGGCTTTCGCCAGAAAGCATATCCGGTAAAAGCCCTTGAGGTTGGACGAAAGACGCAAAAACGCGCCGGCCTGGCCGTTTCCGATCCATTTGAGGTAATCGCTCGCTTTCATTCTCCCATCTCCCTTGATGTCAGCAATCCACGCTCGAATTGGCAAAGACCCATCTCGAAGCGATGCGCCGTTGCGTCAGGGTCAAAGGCGTCATCGCTGAGGCCGCTGAGAAGCTCGATGAAGTACAGGCCGAAAAAGCCGCGCGCGGCGATCCGGCAATCCACGTCCCGCCGGTACTCGTTCCGTCTTTTCGCCGTCTCCATGAGTTCGGCCACCTGGGCGACGAAATGAAGCGTGAACTCCATCACCTTTCGGCCCCATTCGCCTTGGAGAAACAGCGACTCCTTGACCAGGACGCGGTAGAGCGCCGGACGCTTGGCGTAGAACGCGTAAAGCGGCCGCACCAGCCCCATAAGCTTGTCCCGGCACGGCGCTTCCGGGGCAATGGCGGCCCAGGCTTGCGCCAGGACCCGCTCTATCTCGTCCTGAAACGCGGCGGCCAGAAGCGACGGCTTGTCTGGGAAATGCGCGAACACCGTGCCTTCGGCCACGCCCGCCCGACGCGCCACACGGCTGATGGGCGTGTCCGCGTTTTCCGGTTCGGCATAAATCTCCTTCGCCGCTTCCAAAATTTTCCGCCGCGTTTGTTCGGCGGCCTCCTTGCGCGTCATCCCGCTTGGGCTCATGGCTAGGACTCCTTTTTAATGAGTGCACTCAATGAGTATGCTCATCAAGAGAAACCGTCAAGGCCGCCCCGGACGGAAACCCCGCTTTTCGACGCCAGCCGCGTCACACGCGCGCCCGGACAGTGGCGCTTGCGGGCCAAGAGGGAGAGCGTTTCGTTTGAAGGGCATGGCGGACAGGCGTCGAATGTCGTACAGGCTTTCCCGGAGTTCTTCCCGGCTCGCCCGGGGGGGGGCAGTCCGATTTCGGGACGGAGCGCCGCGTCGCGCGCCATGGGCCGCGAAAAGCGGAGCGGGATTTTCCCGCGTCCGGCATCGACCGGCCGCCCGGGGGCTGGCAACGCATATTCAAAAGACAGGATTGAAAATGGACAACACGACCACCCGGCCCGAGCAGGCCGAAATACGTCTGGCCGAGTACAAGCCGCCGGTTTTCCTCGTGGACACGGTGGAGCTGGATTTCGATATCCGCGACGATCGCACCCGCGTCTCCTCGCGCCTGGCGATCCGCCGCAACCCGGAGAGCGCCGAGCGAAACGCGCCGCTGGTGTTAAACGGCCAGGGACAGAAGCTCGTTGCCGTGCGCGTCGACGGCCGGGAGCTCGCGGCCGGGGACTATGTTCTGACCGACAAGACCCTGACCATACGCGCCGTGCCGGACGAAGGCGTCGTGGCCATCGAAAGCGACAACGATCCGGCGGCCAACACCGCGCTCATGGGGCTTTACGCCGCCGGGCCCATGCTGTGCACCCAGTGCGAAGCCGAGGGCTTTCGTCGCATCACCTATTTCCCGGACCGCCCCGACGTCCAATCCCGCTACCGGGTCGCCATCCATGCCGATGAGGACCGCTATCCGGTGCTCTTGGCCAACGGCAACCTGGTCGAAAACGGAAAGGAAGCGGGCGGCCGCCACTACGCGGTGTGGGAAGATCCCTTCCGCAAGCCCTGCTACCTGTTCGCCCTGGTCGCGGGCAGGCTGGACAAGGTGGCGGACCGTTTCCTCACCCGGTCGGGACGCGAGGTGCTGCTCGAGATCTACACCGAGCCCGGCAGGTCGAGCGAAACGGGCTTCGCCATGGCGGCGCTCAAAAAGGCCATGCGCTGGGACGAGGAACGTTTCGGCCGCGAGTACGACCTGGACCGGTTCATGATCGTGGCCGTCAGCTTTTTCAATTTCGGCGCGATGGAAAACAAGGGCCTCAACATCTTCAACGACGCCCGGGTCCTCGGCCGGGCCGATACCGCCACCGACGCGGATATCGCCTTTTTCGAGCGCGTGGTCGGGCACGAATACTTCCATAACTGGTCGGGCGACCGCGTGACCTGCCGGGACTGGTTCCAGATCACCCTCAAGGAGGGGCTCACCGTCTTTCGTGAGCAGGAGTTCGTGGGGGACATGAACAGCCCGGCCCAGGAACGGCTGCGCACGGTTTCGGTCCTGCGCCGCGTCCAATTCCCCGAGGACGCCGGGGCCATGGCCCACCCGATCCGCCCGGCCAGCTATCAGGCGGTGGAGAACTTCTACACGGCCACCGTGTACAGCAAGGGCGCGGAAGTCATTCGCATGATCCAGACCCTGGTCGGCCGCGAGGGCTTTCGCAAGGGGCTCGACCTCTATTTCGAGCGCCACGATGGCCACAGCGCCACCTGCGAGGATTTCGTCCGGGCCATGGCCGACGCCAACGCCATCGACCTCGGCCAGTTCATGCGCTGGTACGCCCAGGCCGGAACGCCGGTGCTGGACGTGACGTCGCGCTATGACGCCGACAGCCGCGCCTATACGCTCGAGGTGGAGCAGCGCTGCCCGGCGACGCCCGGACAGGACACGAAGGAACCCTTTCACATGCCGCTTCGCCTGGGGCTTTTGGACGCGCGCGGCGGCGACATGAAGGGCGACATGGTCCTTAAGCTGCGCCGGCCCCGGGAAACCTTCGTGATCGAGGACGTGCCGGAAAAGCCGATCCCGTCCCTGCTGCGCGATTTTTCGGCTCCGGTCCGCCTCAATTACGACTATACCGATGCGGAACTGCTCGTCATCCTGGCCCACGACAGCGACGGGTTCAATCGCTGGGACGCCGGGCAGAAGCTTTTCGCCAAATACGCCCTGTCGGGCGAGGCGCTTCCGGACGCGTTCGTTACGGCCCTGCGCACGGTGCTCATGGACAAGGACCTGGAGGCGGGGACCAAGGCCATGACCCTGACCCTGCCCGGAGAGGAGGAGCTTGGCCTCGCCTTGATCGCGCGGGGGGAACGGATCGATCCCGTGGCGGTGTGCGAAAAGCGCCGCCGGGTCATCAAGGCCCTGGCCGGGGCGCTGTCCGGCGAGCTGTGGGCGACCTACCGGGAGATCGCGGCCGGACTGGACGAGGAGGCCAGCGACGGGGTTGCGCGCGGCCAGAGAAGCCTCAAGAACCTCTGCCTGGCCTACCTGCACCGGGCCGAGCCCGGGAAGGTGGCCCCCGTCGCGGCCCGGGTCGTTTCCGGGGCGCGCAACATGACCGACAAGATCGCCTGCCTCGATATCCTGGTGGACGGGGACGCGGCGCTTGCGGCCCGGGCCCTGGCGGAATTCGCTGAAACCTTCGCCGGCCAGCCGTCGATCATGGACAAGTGGCTTGGCGTGCAGGCCGCCGAGCGTCATGCCGGCGTGCTGGAGAAGGTCAGGCGGCTGATGGCGCACAAGGCCTTCAGCCTGAACAACCCGAACCGCGTCGCCGCTCTGGTCGGCGTGTTCGCCGGCAACCCTTTCGGCTTCCACGCCGAGGACGGCTCGGGCTACCGGTTCGTCGCGGATGTGGTGGAGCGGCTCGACCGGCTCAATCCCCAGGCGGCGGCGCGCTACGCGAAGCCTTTTTTGCGGTGGCGCGATTTCGACGCCGGTCGTCAGGCGCTCATGCAAGAGGCGTTGCGAAAGCTCGCCGCGCTCGAGTCGCTTTCGATAAACGTGCGCGAAGTGGTGACCAAGGCCCTCGGGGCGGACGCCTGACGAAATCGCGACGCGGCCGCGCCGCCTGCGCGGGGAGCGTTTCCCGGGCGCGGCCGCTCCCCGGCAACGGGGAAGTTTCTGGAATCCGTGCCGGCGTCTTGAAGGGGGCGACCGGCCAAAGCGCCGGAAAAGCGTTGTCGCATGGACAACTTCCTTGCCGCTATGGTAGTTCCCATATCGTAGCCCCGCTTTTTTGGGGGAAGGCAGGAGGGCGGCTGGAACATCTGGAACGCCGCCAGAAAACGACGGAGATGGGGCGACCGCGACACAGCCGCGCCTGTCGCGTTGCAGGCCGTAATGAGGATAGCACCCATGAAAGCCTTTTTTTCCGGCTCCATCCACAAAAACCTGACCCTCCTCGTCCTGCTGGTCGCCCTGCCGGCCATGGCGCTTGGCGCCTACACCATGCTCGAAAGCCGCCTGCACGCCGAGCGGGACGCCAGGCAAAGCACGCTCAACCTCCTGCGCAGCCTTACGTCCATGCAGACCGGCATCGTCAGCGAGGCCAAGCTCCTGCTCACGACCCTGGGGCATCTCCCCGAAGTGGAAATCGGCTACCGGGCGGCCTGCAACGAGCGTTTCACCGTGCTGCTCGGTGAGCATCCCGAGTTGTCCAACATCTTTCTGACCAACAAGGCCGGCATCGTCATCGCTTCGGGCCGGCCTGCCTTTCTCGGCAAGGACCTCTCGGACCGGCTTTATTTCAAGGAGGCCATGTCCACCCGTGACTTCAGCGCCGGGGTTTTCAATGTCGGACGGGCCTCGGGCCTGCCCATCCTGGTCTTCGCCCTTCCGGTCGGGGACGGGGCCTCGCGGTATGTCGGCGTCATAGGCGATTCCTTCAAGCTGCATTTCTATCACAAGTTTCTCGACAAGCTGGATTTGCCGCACCAGGCCCGCGTGGGCCTTTACGACCGCAACGGCCTGCGCATGCTGGCTTATCCGGAGGACAAGGCTCTGCCCCTGGGGGCTCCAGGCGATCCGGATTTGTGGAAACGCATTGGCGAGGCCGCCGCGGACGAAGGGATGCTCGACGACCGCGGGCAGGACGGGGCGCGCATCCTGGTGGCCTATGCCCGGCTGCGTTTGCGGCCGTCGGAACCGCCGTACGCGACCTTCGTCGTTTCCATGGACTGGCAGGACGCCTTTCGCGAGGCGCGAAGCCGCTTTGCCCGCTCCATGGCCTTGTTGGTTCTGGTGGTGGCGGTGACCCTGCTTGTCGCTCGTCACATGGGCCGGGTGGCCGTATTGGCCGGCCTCGACAGCCTCATGGACGCCTCGGACCGCCTGGGCAAGGGGGATCTGGCCGCCCGGGCCTCGGCCGGTTCCGGCAGCCTGGAGATCCGGCGGCTTGCCGCGACGTTTAACGACATGGCCAAGGGCCTCGAGACGCGGGCGGAAGAGCTGCGGCTGCGTGACCGGGAACTGGCCAGGATGCGCAACCTGTTAAACAACATCCTCGAATCCATGCCGTCGGCCATCATCGCCCTGGACGAAGACGGGCTCGTGACTCATTTCAACGGCAGCGCCCAGGCCATGTGCGCCTTGACGCCGGAAAAGGCCCTGGGCCGCCCGCCGGCCGAGGTCCTGCCGTTGCTGTCGGCCCATCTGGACAAGCTGCAACGGGCCCTGCGCCAGCGTCAGGTCCAGCGCGTGGAGCACGAGCGTCTGCGCCTCGACGGCGTGGAGCGCCTTTTCGACCTCCAGTTTTATCCGCTCGTGGCCAATGGCATAAACGGCGCGGTCATCCGCCTTGACGACGTCACGGAGCGGGAGCGCCTGCGCGAAATGATGATCCAATCGGAAAAGATGGCCTCGGTCGGAGGCTTGGCCGCCGGCATGGCCCACGAGATCAACAATCCGCTCAGCTCCATCCTGCAGGCGGCGCAAGTCTGCCTCATGCAGTGCGACCCGGCCATCGAAGGCAACCGCAAGGCGGCCGAGGAGTGCGAGTGCACCATCGAGGCCGTGCATTGCTATATCGAGCGGCGACGCATCGCGAAATTCCTGGAGGGCATTCGGGATGCGGGCAAGCGGGCGGCCCAGATCGTGTCCAGCATGCTGGAGTTTTCCCGCAAAAGCGAATCCCGACGGGCTCCCGCGGACATAAACGAGCTTCTGGAGCACAGCCTCGCCCTGGCCGCCACGGATTACGATTTGAAAAAGAAGTACGACTTTCGGCATATCGAGATCATCCGGGACTATGCCTCCGACCTCCCGGAAGTCATGTGCACCCGGACCGAGGTCGAGCAGGTGCTGCTCAACCTGTTCAAAAACGCCGCCCAGGCCATGGCCGCCAACCCCGATCCCGCCCGCAAACCGGCCATCACCGTGCGGACCCGGCTGCGGGACGGCCATGCGCGCATCGAGGTGGGCGACAACGGCCCGGGCATGGAAGAGCAGGTGCGCACGCGGATTTTCGAACCCTTCTTCACCACCAAGGAACCCGGCGAAGGCACCGGACTCGGGCTTTCCGTCTCCTATTTCATCATCACCACCAACCATGGCGGCACGATCCGAGTGGACTCCCGGCCCGGACAGGGGACGACCTTCGTCATCGAGCTGCCGCTTGGGGAGCGCGCATGACCGGCCCGCCCGTAACGATCCTCGTCGTCGACGACGAGGAGACCATCCGCGACAGCCTGCAGTTTTTTTTCGAGGCCCGGGGGTGGAACGTGCTGACGGCGGCAAGCGCGGAGCAGGCCCTGGAGATACTGGCCCGCCAGCCCCTGGACGGGGCCGTGGTGGACATCCGCCTGCCGGGGCAAAGCGGCGATGCCATGATCCTCGCCGCCGCGCCGCGCTATCCCGCCGTGAAGTGGCTGATCTGCACCGGCTCCATGGAATTCGCCCCCGGACCCGAACTGGCCGCCGTCGGCGTGACGGCGCAGGACGTTTTCACCAAACCCGTCGCCGATATGGGGCTGCTCGCGGACCGGCTCGAGCAGCTGATCCGATAAAGGACTTCGCTCATGACCGCCGCTTCCGTCCGCATCCTGACCATCGACGACGAGGACATGATCCGGGAGACCATCGCCGTCTACCTGGAGAACAAGGGGTTCACCGTTTTCGAGGCCGCCAACGGGAGGGAAGGGCTGGAACGCTTTCTCGCCGAGCGTCCCGATCTGGTTCTGGTGGACCTGCGCATGCCGGAGATGGACGGCCTGGACGTCCTGGCCAGGATACGGGACATCGCCCCGGATACGCCGACCATCGTGGTTTCCGGCACGGGGGTGCTGCGCGACGCCATCGAGGCCATCAAGCGCGGGGCCTGGGATTATGTGACAAAGCCCATCCAGGACATGGACGTCCTGGGCTTGGCCGTGGACAAGGCCCTGGAACGGGCCAGGCTGTTGCGCGAAAACAAGGCCTACCAGGAAAATCTCGAGGCCTTGGTGCACGAGCGGACGACCGAAGTGGAAAACACCCGTCGCCAGATCATGCAGCGCCTCAGCCGCGCCGCCGAATTCAAGGACAACGAGACCGGGCGGCATGTCGTGCGCGTGGGAGAGATCAGCGCCCTGATCGGGCGGGCCGTCGGGCTTGCCGCCGAGGAATGCGACATGCTGCGGGAGTGCGCCCCCCTGCACGACCTCGGCAAGATCGGCATCCCCGACGCCATCCTGCTCAAGCCCGGCCCGCTGACGGCCGGGGAGTGGGAAATCATGAAGCGCCATTGCCTGTTCGGCTGCGAAATCCTCGGTCCGCTCGGCAGCCTCGAGGACGCCAAGGCCTGGTGCTCGGACCCCCTGGCGCCGACCCGGGGCAAGGACCACAACCCGCTCCTCAACCTGGCCAGGACCCTGGCCCTGCTGCACCACGAACGCTGGGACGGCCAGGGGTATCCCTTCGGCCTGCAAGGGGAGAACATCCCCCTGGAGGCGCGCATCGTGAGCGTGGTGGACGTCTACGACGCCTTGCGCAGTTCCAGGTCCTACAAAAAGCCCTTTTCGGAAGAAGAGAGTCTGGAAATCATGCGCGAGGGGGCCGGGACCCGGTTCGATCCGGAGATCATGGCGGTGTTTTTCGCCCATCTCGACGCCATCCGGGCCATCCGGGAGAAGTGGAAGGACGAGGAGGATAAGGGGTCATGACCGAAGAAAAAAACGCCGGCCAAAGCCAGTCCCCCGACGTCTCGTCAGGCCGGAAGACGGACGCTCCCGCCGCTTCGCAGCCCTATGTGCGCGACGAACTGCGGCTTTTCCATGCCCTGCTGGATCGCGCCAACGATCCCATCTTCCTGGTGGATACCCATTCCGGGGTGCTGCTCGAGGCCAACCAGGCCGCCATCGACCTCCTCGGGCTCAGCAAGGTGGACCAGGCCTGGAAATCCCTTCTGCAAAATTTCAGCGTTGTCCGCCATGCCCCGCTGTCCGGGTGCCTCGACGACGTGCCCGAAGGGGAAACCCATGAAGTCGCCTACACCGACCGCTCGGGCGTGCGGCGGTTGTTCGAACTGACGCTCAGCACCATGCGCATCGACGACCACCGGTACACCGTGGGCGTGGCCCGCGACATCACCACGCGCAAGGAGACCGAATGCGCCCTGCGCCACCGGGAACAACAGCTGCGGACGTTTTTCGAGACCGCGCCGGTGGGCATCTTCACCACCACGACCTCGGGACGCCACCTGTTTTCCAATGAGGCCAACGCGCGCATCCATGGCTACGCCTCCCCGGAGGAATTTCAGCAGGTGATCGGGGAGAAGGTGGTCAGCCTCTACGTCGATGCCGCCGAGCGCCGGGAATTGCTGCAACGCCTGGCGCGGGACGGCGCGGTGGAAAGTTTCGAAACCCGGCACAGGACAAAAGACGGCTCCGTCATTTGGATCGCCGTCTGGGCCAAGTTGCGCCGGGCTGCGGATGGCACGCAGGATCTCATCGAAGGATTCTGCATCGACATCACCGAACGCAAGAAGGCGGTGCAGGAAATCCGGGAGGCCAGGGAATACCTCAACAGCATCGTCAACACCATCGGCGATCCGATTTTCGTCAAAAACGAGCAGCATCGCTTCATGCTGGCCAACGACGCCCTGTGCGCGCTCATGGGGCGCCCCCGGGAGGAAATCCTGGGCCGTACGGACGCGGATTTTTTCCCCAAGGAGCAGGTGAACGCGTTCTGGAAGGTGGACGATATGCTGCTCGCCACCGGCCTGCAAAACGTCAGCGAAGAGAGCCTGACCGACGGGCGTGGGGAACTGCGCACCATCGTGACCAAGAAAACCCGCTATGTCGATGCGTTGGGAAGAAAGAGCGTGGTCGGCGTCATCCGCGACATCACCGAACGCAAACGGATGGAGCGCAACCTGGAAGCCTCCGAGGAGAAGTTTCGCAGCATCGTGGAATCGTCGCCCACGGCCATGTTTTTTTACCACCTGGAGCCGGACGGCGGCTTGCTTTTGACCGGAGCCAACCCGGCGGCGGACGTTCTTGTGGGGTTCGACCGCAGCACCCTGGTCGGCCGGCCGTTGGAAGCGGTGTTCCCGGGCCTGGCCGATACGCGCTACCCCGACCTGTACCGGCAGGTGGCCCGGGGGGATGTCGGCGCCCAGTCCTACGAGGCCCCCTACCAGGACGAGCGCCTCTCGGGGCACCATGACGTCCGCGTGTTTCGCACCGGGCCGGACGCCATCGTGGTGGACATCCTCGACGTCACCGAACGCCTGCGGCTCCAGGAGATGATGGTCCAGTCGGAAAAGATGGCCTCTGTCGGGGGGCTTGCCGCCGGCATGGCCCATGAGATCAACAATCCTTTAAGCTCCATCCTCCAGGCGGCCCAGGTCTGCCTGATGCAGCTCGATCCCGCCTTGCCCGCCAACCAGGAGGGCGCGGACGCCTGCGGTTGCAGCGTCGAGGCCGTGCGCTGCTACCTGGAGAAGCGCCGCGTGTTCAAGTTCCTGGCTGGCATCCAGGAGGCGGGCAAGCGCGCGGCGGGCATCGTTTCCAGCATGCTGGAGTTTTCCCGCAAGAGCGAATCCCGGCGGGCCCCGGTCGACATCAACGCCGTCCTGGACCGGAGCGTGGAGCTGGCCTCCACGGATTACGATCTGAAAAAGAATTACGACTTCCGCCACATCAACATCATCCGCCGCTACGCCGAGGACCTGCCCGAAGTCACCTGCACGCGCACCGAGATCGAGCAGGTGGTCCTGAACCTGCTTAAAAACGCCGCCCAGGCCATGGCCGGGTATCCGCCGGCCGCGGGCGCGCCGACCATCGTGCTCGGCACGTCGCGCACCCCGACCGGGGTGCGCATCGAGGTGACCGACAACGGCCCGGGTATGGTCGACCCGGTGCGCCGTCGGGTGTTCGAGCCGTTTTTCACCACCAAGGAGCCGGGACTCGGCACCGGGCTGGGGCTGGCCGTGTCCTACTTCATCATTACCGCCAACCACGGCGGGACTATCAGCGTGGAATCCGAGCCGGGGGGGGGCGCCACCTTCATCGTCGAACTGCCCGTGGAGCGGCGGCCATGAGCGCGCATAAGCCGACCCTTCTGACCATCGACGACGAGGCCATGATCCGGGAGACGATCGCCGCCTATATGGAGAACCGGGGGTTCGTCGTGTACGAGGCTCCGGACGGCCGCCGCGGGCTGGAAGTGTTCCGGGACAAGCGGCCCGATCTGGTCCTGGTCGATCTGCGCATGCCGGAGATGGACGGCCTGGAAGTCCTGGCCTGTCTGCACGAAATAGCCCCGGATACGCCGGCCATCGTGGTGTCCGGCACCGGGGTGCTGCGGGACGCCGTCGAAGCCGTCCGGCGCGGGGCCTGGGATTACATCACCAAGCCCATCCAGGACATGGCCGTCCTGGCGCTCGCCGTGGACAAGGCCCTAGAGCGGGCCGACCTGAAGCGGGCCGTGCGCCAGGCCGAGCAGCGCTACACCAGCCTGGTGCAAAACATCCCGTTGCTCATTTTCGGCCTGACCAGGGGACTGCGCCTGGAATTCGTCAACCGGGGCTGCCGCACTCTTTTGGGCTACACCCGGGAAGAGGCCCTGGCCGAACCGGACTGGCTGCTCGGGCGCATCGATCCCGAACTGCGCGACTGGGTGCGCGGGGAGTTCGAAGCCTGCCTGGACGACTGTTCCCTGTCCTTTTCCCGCCAGTGCAAGCTGCTCCACAAGGACGGCCGGGTCGTCTACGGCGTGCTCAAGTCCATCCCCGTTTCGGACTGCGCCGGCCACGGGCCCCGGCAGCGGGTCGAAGGCTGCATCATGGACATCGGCGACCGCATGCTTCTGGAGAAGGTGCTCGTCCAAAAGGAGAAGATCCACACCCTGGGGGCCATTGCCGCCGAAGTGGCCCATGAGATCCGCAATCCCCTCATGGCCATCGGCGGGTTCGCCAAGCGCCTGACGCGAAAAATGCCGGAGCTGACGGAGGCCGGGATCATCCTGGAGGAAGCGGGGCGGCTGGAGCGGTTCCTCAACCGCATCCGGGATTACCTCAATCCGGTGCGTCAGCATCCTGAAGCGGTGGTCATGGCCGACGTGGTGCGCGACTGCCTGGCCCTGCTCGCGCCGGAACTGACAGGGGTGGGCGTGACGCCGAGCCTCGACCTGGCGGCGGCGGAAGTCGTGGTCCGGGAGGACCCGGATATCCTGTCCCAGGTGGTCATAAACCTCATCCGCTTCACCCTCGCCGCCTTGCCCCCCCGGGGAGGGATGTGGCTGACCGCCCGCAGCGGCGACGGCTTCGTCCATCTGGAAATCGGCGGGGACCAGGCCCACCCCGTGGCGGACGCGGAAAAGGTGTTTTTGCCGTTCGACGCGGGTGGGGAGACGATCGGGCTCCCGGTCTGCTTCCGGCTCATGCGCAGCATGGGCGGAGCGCTGCGGTTCGAGCAGCAGGGCGGCAAGGGACGGTTCGTCATGTCGGTGCTGACGGCCGAGGCCCGGCAGGCGGCGGGGAATGGACGCGGCGCGGCCGATGGGGACGAGGGCGACGCCGTCACGTCCGGGCAATAGGCCGGGGCCTATCGCGGCGCGGCTTCCCTTCTGTTTTATTTCCCCGGCGCGCCCCTCACCAAGGAGGACCTTGTTTTGAGGAATATAAGAAATGACCGTGGGTTATTTGAAATGCTTGAGGCCCCGCAGCGTGGAATTCAGACTTTTGGACATGTATGGCGTGATGATAAAAAATCGTTAGCATCCTAGGTCATACTCGTAAGGGCTGAAGGCAACTCAATTGTAATACTGGTTGAGCCCCCTTTCTCCTCCGTGGTGTACATTGTGATAGTTCCACCTTGTGCCTCGATCATCTTACGCGCCGACCAAGCTCCCAGACCTGTTCCCCCTTTTTTGCCAAATGTAACGAACTTATTAAAGAATTGACTGCGAATGGCTGCCGGAATCGCGCCTTTGTTCATAATGCTGATCAACGGTGGCGGCCCAGGAATGGCTCGTACGATGACTCGTTCTCCGGTCGGAGAAGCCTCGACCGCGTTTTTAAGGAGGTTGATTATGGCTGTGCGTAGAAGGGATGGCTCAGATTGAATCATAAATTCCTCTTTCGATTTCGTTTTTAGTTCTATATCAATCGGTATTCCTGCGGATTGAGATAGCGCCGCAACCATATCCCTTGCCTCTCCCACTATGGTTTCTAACTTCACAGTCTCAATGCGCGGTTTGTAATTTCCTTTTTCTATACGGTACAGGGTGAGTGTGCCATTTATTATTTCCAACATTGAACGGCCGGCTGACTCCAACTCGGAAATAAGCTCATGTTGCTCGTCCGTCAGATTGTCGGCCCTGGCAAGAAGCTGGGCTACATGGACAGCATTGATGGCCGGAGACTTCAGATCGTGGCTGGTAATAGCCTGTATTTCCTCCTCTAGTTCCTTGACCCGTTTACGTTCGGTGATATCTTGTCCGTATTCATAAATCATAAGCAACTGGCCATCGGCATCGGTCTCTGGGAACGCGTAAAGAAGCCATGTCCTGCCATCCGGTGTGGCAATCTCAGCAGTCTGAGGCGTGCCGCTCTCCTTGGCTTGAACCATATGGCAACGCATGAAGGGTTGCTTGCACTTTTGCCAGATTTGGCAGCAATTGCGACCCAGTAGTTCCGAGGCAGGTTTCCCAATTATGGAGGCTGCGTAACTATTGATCCAAATGAGACGTAATTCCTTATCGTAGCAAGCAAGACGAATTGGAATGATGTCCACGATATGAGAAGGAAAATATGCTTTGCCCATAGGTCCTTCCTCGATTGATTTGTCAGTGACGCTGCGAAAATTGCTTCTTCATAACTGCATGCCAACCCAGGTGTTTGCTCTCCTGGTACCTCATCTCTCTCGTTATTTTATTGCCGCCAGCGAAGAAAGGCCCGTCCCAGGCTGGCTACCACAAACGCCACGGCCAGCGATCCTGCCACGAGACCAATGGCCACCAGGGGACGTGTCAGCCAAGGGGGATACACCAGGAGAACCGTCCCAAGGGCCAACATCATCATTCCGGATACAAGTTTTAGAAATCTGCCTTCGCCCTCCTGCAGCTTGCGCGAGGTCATGGTGAAGGCGAAGGCCAACACGATTGCCAGGAGCGGCAGGACATAGACGATGTTGTAGAGTAAGAGGTAGCCGTAATATTCTGTCATGCTTAAGGCATGGAGCGTCAGTACGCGCGTGAAGACCATGGGCAGGCCCACCGTGCAAAGGATTTCGTAGGCGCTCGCAACCAAGGCAAGGAAGATCGTGCTCCCGAAAAGGACCGGAAGGGACGCGGCGGCGGTCAGGTTCCGCATCCTTCGGAACAGGCCGGGCTTGACTCCCTCGGGAATACTGAGGGACAGGCCGCGTCGGAACCAGAAGTAGTCCTTTGCATGGACCGCTCCCACCACAATCGCGAGGACGCCGGCTGCTCGCGTAAGCATGCTCATTTCTCCGAAGAGCAGGAAGGCGTTAAACCAAGCCGCCATGAAACCGAAATAGACGACCCCGGAAGTCGCGACAAAAACGCCGCCAATGAGAAGAATCCGTCCCCGGCTCCTGGCGTGGCCCACCAAACTCAACAGGAAGAGAAGCACGAAAAAGGCACACGGATTGAAAGCGTCGAGGAAACCGATGAGCAGTGTCAGGGCCGGGAGCGAAAGTCTTTGAGCGTCCAGCCGGCCGAGGATGGGCACATCGAGAAAAGTTTCGGTCGACGGTTCTTCGCCATCGTCCCCGCGCGCTCGACGGATTGCCCTGATGATCTCCGCTCCTTTCCCTGCCTCGTTGTCGTAACCGACGATCATCTCGTTTCCGACGAAGAAAGCCGGAACGGCCATGGGCTCCTGGCCGAAGCCCGCGGCCATCTCCCGGTAGCGTTCGAAATACTGCGGGTCTTCATTCAAGTTGTAGGACCGGATCGTGAGACCTGTGTCCTCTCGCGCCAACTTCTCCAGGAACGGGAGCGCGTTATGACAATGCGGGCATTCGCTGCTCCAAAAAAAAGTCAATTCGATGCGCTGGGCAGCACTCTTTGTGGCCATGGCGAGGGAGGTCGAAACAAGCAAAGCCAGGAGGAGAAGCAAACGGCCTGAAACGAGGCGTTTCATTTTTTGGTCCCCCATCACGGTGTTCCTGGATTGCCGCGCCAGGAATCGCGGAGGCCTCGTCCAGGAGTGTGCCCTTGATCCAAGCCATGCCCCGTGCCCGGCCTGGATACATGAAGAGGGTTGTGCGCGACATGAAGGGCTTTTTCCGTTCTTTATCTTGTTCCACACGCCTGGTCCTTCGTCAATTGCGGCCGCCTGGCCGGGCGGTCTTCGGGCTGGACTTTTTCCCTTGAAAATGGTTTGCGTGTGGCCCCTTGTCTTCGAAGTCGTCTCTTGCATTGCCTGGAGTTGCGCGTCGTGCGGCTTCGCCGTTCACGACCCTTGCCCCATGCGTCAGCGGCCGGCGAAACGACCGGGTAGTGGCCGCGGCCATGCCGGTAGGCTCCATCCGCCATGCCCCCTTGAGCCAAGACGTCTTGCAAGGCGGGAAACTGCGCAATGTCCCGGGTGAACCGGGGCTATGGGAAAGTGTTTCCACCGTGTCGCATGGTCACATGGAATGATCATGCAATGGGCTGACTTTTCAATGGAGTTGTGACGACATGCAAAAAAGAGAGATGTGGGGTTCGCGCACCGGATTCGTCATGGCCGCCGTAGGTTCGGCAATCGGTCTCGGCAATATATGGCGCTTTCCGTACATGGTTTACGATAACGGCGGCGGCGCGTTTCTCATCCCGTATTTCGCGGCCATGCTCATTGCCGGCATTCCCTTCATGATCCTCGAATTCGGCCTTGGGAAAAAATTCATCGGCTCCGCGCCGAAAGTTTTTTCCTCCATCTCCAGGAAGTGGGAATGGCTGGGCTGGTGGCAGGTCATGGTGTCGTTTATCATCACGACCTATTATGCCGTTGTCGTTGCCTGGGCGCTCAACTACTTCGTGCTCGCCTTTTTTCAGGGCTGGGGCACGGCGCCGAAGGACTTTTTCTTTACGAAATTCCTGGCCGCCACTGATTCGCCCCTGCATTGGGGCAGCGTGCGGCCGGAAATCCTCATCGCCACGGCCGCGGCATGGTTTCTCACCATTTTCGCCGTCTTCACCGGCGTGAAAAGCGGCATCGAACGCACGAACAAGATCTTCATGCCGCTGCTTTTCCTGCTGGTGTTCGTCTTCATCGGCCGGGGCCTTATGCTCCCCGGCGCGGTCGACGGCCTCAACTGGCTTTTTACGCCGGACTTTTCCGCAATCAAGGAGGGCAAGGTCTGGGCCGACGCCTTCGGGCAGATTTTCTACAGCCTGTCCATCGGCTTCGCCATCATGCTGTCCTACGCCAGCTACCTGCCCGAGGAGTCGGACATCAGCAACAACGCCTGCATGACCGTCTTCATCAACTGCGGCTTCAGCATCATTTCCGGCATCATGATCTTCAGCGTGCTCGGCTACATGGCCCAGCAGCAGGGCGTTCCCATCAGCAAGATCGCCACCTCCGGCGTCGGGCTGGCCTTTATCACCCTGCCCACGGCCATCAACCTGATGCCCGCGCCCATCTTCTTCGGCACCCTGTTCTTCCTGGCCCTTTCCGTGGCCGGGTTGTCCTCCATGATTTCCCTCAATGAAGTCGTGGTGGCCGCGCTCATGGAAAAGATGAACATTTCCCGCAAGAAGGCGGCCGTCATCTTCTGTTCCGTCGGCTTTTTGATCAGCATTGTCTTCACCACGGGCGGCGGGCTGCTGCTGCTCGACATCGTCGACCACTTCATCAACAATTTCGGCGTGCTCATCGGCGGCGTCATCGAGATCATCTTCGTCGCCTGGTTCTGCCGAGTCGACGACCTGCGCGCCTACATCAACAGCTCCTCGGAAATCAAAATCGGCGGCCTCTGGTCCCTCAGCATCCGGTTCGTCGCCCCGGCCATGCTCTGCTTCATGCTGGTGTCGAATTTCGTGGGCGATGTGTCCAAGAATTACGGCGGCTACTCCGGCACGGCGACGCTGGCCTTCGGCTGGTCCACGCTTTTTGTCTGCATCGCCTTCGCCGCCTTTTGCTCGCGGCATAACCATGCCTTTGCCCTCATCGAAAATACGAACAGGAACTTTCTGAAAAGGAGCTAGGCCATGTCCACCAGCGCCATTGTCATGATGCTTTTCGGCCTCGGCATCACCTGGGGCGGCGCGATCGCCTGTTTCCGCATCGCCTTCAAGGGGAAATAAGAAGCGTCAGGGACGCGAAACCCGCGACGGGTCTTCCGCCTGGGGCCACAC
Source organism: Solidesulfovibrio fructosivorans JJ] (assembly GCF_000179555.1). NCBI lineage: Bacteria > Pseudomonadati > Thermodesulfobacteriota > Desulfovibrionia > Desulfovibrionales > Desulfovibrionaceae > Solidesulfovibrio > Solidesulfovibrio fructosivorans. The sequence goes on along the minus strand of NZ_AECZ01000014.1, from coordinate 8,258 downwards.
AGTGGAAAGCGCCCCGGTTTGTCGGTATCGCGCCGGAAACCGGGGCGCTTTTTGCGTGGCGCGGACGGCGGGTTGGCCGTGGAGCCTCGGCGGGAAGAAGGCCGGCGGAAGAGGGCGGCTTGCCGGCGCGGCCTTGCCCATGGCCGCCGGCTACAGGGCGTTGTACGTCTTTTTGAGCAGCAGGGCGTCGTATTCGAGCAGCGAATCCTCGCAGATGACGCAGCCTTTCACGGCATATTCCCGCAGGGCGCGCAGGCAGGCCTTGTAGTTGAAGTCGCTTTCCCGCAGGCCCAGATGGCGCTTCTCGCCTTTCGGGCCGTATTCGATGCCGCTTATGTGGATGTGCATGTCGTTAAGCGCCTCAGGGCCCAGGGCGTCGGCCACGGCGCGAAGCACCTTGCCGAAATCCGCCGTGCGCGTAAGCGCCCCGTTGCCCCGGGCGTGGATGTGGGAAAAGTCGATGCACGGCTTGCAGGTGGGCACGTCCCGGCTGAGGTCCAGCAACTCCGCCACAGTGCCGAACTGCGTGCCCTTGCCGGTTGTCTCCAGCCGGTAATCGACGCCCATGTCCGGCAAGGCGCGCAGGTTGTCGCGGATGGTCGCGTAGGCCTGCTCCGGCGGCTGGCCGAGGTAAAAGCCGGGATGAAAGACCAGGCTGCGCCCGCCGACCATGGCCAGGGCCCGGGCCCCCTGGCGGATGCGGTCCAGGGACGCTTCCCGCTTGTCCGGCGAGGCGGCGTTGAGGTTGATGTAGTAGGAGGCGTGGGCCGAGAGATAGAAGTCGTTTTCTTCCTTGCTGCGCAGGATCGCGTCCCGGTTTTTCTCCGTGACGTTGACGGAGCGCACGAACGGCAGCTCCATGGCGTCGAGGCCGAGCCGGCGCAGATAGGGAATGGCCGTGGGGTAGGCGAATTTTTGCTTGCCGTCGCCGCGCGGCAGGCCTGAGATGCCGAAAAGAAGCGTGTCCATGGTAGGACCCTACACGTTTTCCCAATCCCCCGCGAGTCTTCCCCGGCCGTCCTCCCTCCCGGGCGGCCGGGGAGAATCCTTTTGTAAGACAAGGTTTCCCCCGGTTCGCTTTTTCGCTCCCCCTTGCCAAGCGCACGCGGCGGGGCTATCAAAGCCCCGTTGTCCTCAGGGCGGGGTGAAAGTCCCCACCGGCGGTATCCCGGAAATCCGGGGAGCCCGCGAGCGCTTCGCGACGACGCGACACGGACCGGGAAAAACCGGCTCCGGACGGAGGCATCCCTCCAGATCGCAACGCAAGGACCGCCTGCCGGTCCTTCACGACGCGAAGGTCAGCAGACCTGGTGCGAGGCCAGGGCCGACGGTTACAGTCCGGATGCAAGAGGAGCAGACGGCGTTCCCCTCGCCGGCATCGGGCCGGCGCGAGGCCGACGGGCCGCCTTGCGCGGTCCATCCGGTCGTCTCCATTTCCGCCCTGATTCTGGCAAGCCAAGACCGCGTACGGAGCACGCCATGAATCAGATCTATTCCGGTGTCCAAAACGAGTATCAGAGTGTGGTGCGGGCCATCGAGGCCATGCGCCAGGGCAAAGGCGTCGTCGTCACCGACGATGCGGACCGCGAGGACGAGGGGGACCTCATTTTCGCGGCCGAAACGCTGACCATCCCGCAAATGGCCATGCTGATCCGCGAATGCAGCGGCATCGTGTGCCTGTGCCTGACCGGGGAAAAGGCCGAGCAGCTCGAATTGACCCCCATGGTCACGGTCAACACCTGCAAGAACCGCACGGCCTTCACCATCACCATCGAGGCGGCCGAGGGCGTCACCACCGGCGTTTCGGCCTCGGACCGGGTGACCACCGTCAAGACCGCCATCGCGCCGAACGCCAAGCCCTGCGACCTGGCCCATCCGGGCCACGTGTTTCCGCTTGTCGCCAAGCCCGGCGGCGTGCTCGAACGCCGGGGCCATACCGAGGCCACGGTGGATCTGGCCCGCTTGGCGGGATTCTCGCCCTGCGGCGTCCTGTGCGAGCTGACCAACCCCGACGGCACCATGGCCAAGGGCGCGCAGATCCAACGCTTCGCCGAAGCCAACGGCTTCCCGCTGGTCACCGTCGCCGCCCTGGCCGCCTACCGCCAGGCCGTGGGCGATATGTAAGATTAGAGAAGAGAAGAAAAGCGCGAGAGGGGAAACCCTTTAAAAAGGGTTCTCCCCTCTCGCGCTCTCCCCTTCCTAAACTTTTCAACAGGGCGTGTTGTGAAGGTAACACAGCGCCATTATTAAAAGTCTTTGGAAAGGGGGTGCCGGGGGGAGAACCTTTCTTCAGAAAGGTTTCCCCCCGGCATTCGTTTTTTCATTCCCCTTAATCATCACGGCGGGCGAATTGCCGCTGGTCGGCCTGGCAGACGGGGCAGCGCCAGTCCTCGGGCAGTTTTTCACCGGGCGTACCGGGTTCGATCCCGCCTTTGGGATCGCCGCGTTTGGGATCGTAGGTGTAGCCGCACTGCAGGCAGATGTAGCGATCGAGCGCCATGGCAAGCTCCCTTTGTTGCGTTCGGACATGCGCTAGCGCCGCGTCCGGACTTGGTCAAGCCGTGTCGGCGCAGGTGGGGGCCAGCCGCGTCTTTTGCTCTGGCGCGTAGTTGCGGATTTGGTTTCGACCGTTCGATTTGCTGGCATAGAGCGCCTGGTCGGCCATTTCGACCAGCGTTTTGGGCCGCATCGACCGGGCCGGCATGATCGTGGCCACGCCCATGCTGAGGGTCACGATGGGAGCCGCGACCGACGTGGCGTGCGCAATGGCTTTCGCTGTCACCCGTTCGCTTATTTCCCGCGCCACGGTATTGGCCCCGCGCGTGTCCGTGTTGGGCAAGAGCATCACGAATTCCTCTCCGCCGTAGCGGGCGGCGATGTCCGACACGCGGCCGCCCGACTGTTTGAAAGCGTCGGCGATGGCGCGGATGCAATCGTCCCCGGCCTGATGCCCATACGTGTCGTTGAAGTTCTTGAAACAGTCGATGTCGGCCATGATGAGGGATAGCGGCTGGGCGCTGCGTTGCAGCCGTTTGAATTCCTGTACGAGCTTCTTGTCGAAATATCTTCTGTTGAAAAGACTCGTCAGCCCGTCCTGATTGGCGAGGATTTCGATTTTGCGATTGGCTTCCTTGAGTTCGAGCTCCAGGCGTTGGGCGTTTAGAATGATTAGGGAGGCCATGATGCCGACCATGCTCAAAATGGTCAGCAAGATTGCTGCGCTTTGCCATGCGCCGCCGTTTCGGAAAAAGGTCAGTGAAGAGCCCATGGAGGCCGCGATGCCGAGCCGTAGCGCCATGGAGACGAGGGAAAAAGCGATCATCGTTACGAGAAGCCAGTTTTGCGCGCCGAGCGCCTCGGGAAGATGTTTGACCGCAATCCGCAGTGCTTCGGCAAAAAATACGAGGAAAACAAGAGAAACACATATAATTCGCCAATACAGGCTCGGTGAGACATACGTCGACCAGGTCAGGGCCAGGAGAAGCGCCACGAAAATGACGATATGAATCGTTCGACGCGTCCATGGAACATCCAGGAAAACGGTCAATCCCCAGGCCAGCGTGAACGGCATCGCGGCGATCAACAGATTGGCCAGTATAATGGAAAGAACATCGGGCAGGTTTCCGCGCAGCGCAACGAGAATGGCTCCCGTGCCCACGCACATGAAGCCGAAGGTCCAGTAGCGGAATCCGGGATAGGTTTTTCTGGCCAGGCAATGATAGGCCATGATCCCGAAAATAGCGAAGCAGACGAGCGCGCCTTCGAAGAGCACCGTCCGTATATCCAACGATTGCAGCATGCTCCGGCCTTACGGTTTCGAGTGCATGAGAAACAATTTTTTTTCATAGCGTGGAATATGCGGTAGATGCAACGCATTTCCTGTTCTTGCCGTTTTAAAAAAGGAAACGCGAGGCGGCCGCGCGTCGCCGATGAGGTCCTCGCGAAACGGGATGAAAAGCCGCGCCCGCCCCTCGACGATCTCCGCCACCCGAATCCCCGGCATTTTCTGAAACGGCAACCCGTTCTCGATCAGATCGGCAACTGCCTCGAAATATATCAAAACACCTCGCGTATAACACAATGGCCTTCGCAACCAGCCGTCCGCCCGTACGTTATTCACCGTCCATTGGCCACGGCGTCGCGAGCCGGATCTCTTCGTTTTATTCCCGCCCAAGTTGACATCCGAAGCGGTGCTGATAAAAACTCCATAGTTCCTAAAATAAAGCGGTTGGATCGTCGCGTTCGCAGGGCCCAAAGCCCCGGGGCATCCTTATTCCCGACGCGCTGTTGGGGTGGCGATTTCCCCGCAGGGCGGATTCGCGTCCGCCACAGTCCCCGCAGTACGGAGCCTTCATGAAAAACCGCAATGTGTATTTCGCGCTGGTGCTGGCAACACTCCTGCTTGTCTTCGGCGTCTGGATCCTGGCTTTTTTCCGGTCCACCCTCGTGACCAAGCGGATGGAGACGCCCCAGGCGCCTCCTCGCCAGAACGCCAAGGCCCCGGCCGTCCCGCAGCTCTTCAATCCGCCCCGTCCCGAGGACGCCCCGGAAAGCATCCGCGCCGAGGTCATGCTCGGCTACAGGATCATGACCGAGACGAAGAAGTACGCCGGAAAATACATCAACAACGACCTGTCCTGCACCAACTGCCACTTCGACGGCGGGCGCAGCATCAACAGCATTTCCCTGGTCGGGGTCGGGGCGCGCTATCCGCTCTTTCGAGCCCGCCGCGACTACACCGCCGACCTGACCCTGCGCACCCAGGGCTGCTTCGAACGCAGCATGAACGGCACCGCCCCGGCCTACAACAGCCAGATCATGCAGTCCCTGCTCGTCTACTTCCAGTGGATATCCAAGGGCATTCCCATTTACGCCGAGCAGCCCTGGACCCTGCCCCACGACCTGGGCAATTCCCATAAGCCGGATGTGGCCAACGGGGCCAAGGTCTACACGGACGTCTGCGCCAGATGTCACGGCGACAACGGCCAGGGCACGCCCATCGCGCCGCCGCTCTGGGGCGACGGCTCCTACAACGACGGGGCCGGCATGCACCGCATCCGCACCTTTTCCGTGTTCACCTGGCGCTACATGCCCAAAAGCGCCCCGACCCTGACCCAGGAGCAGGCCCTGGACGTGGCCGGATTCGTGCACGAAAAACCGCGTCCCAAGCTCGTCAGCACCCACCCCGACAAGGTCGAGCAGATCATCCCCCTGTCCGAGGTGAAGTAAGCCATGATCTTCCCCATCCTGAACATTCCGGGTCTCGGCAATGGCATGACCATCGCCCTCAATGCCGTGCTGCACGTGCTTATAAGCCACGGCGTGGCCATCGGCCTCGTCGCCATGCTGGCGCTGTTCCAGACCATGACGTACCTGGGCAGGGGGGCGTTTTGGGGGCAAATCAGCCGTACGCTCCTGGGGCCGACCGTGGTGATCACGACCTCGATCGGCGCGGTCACGGGCGTCGGCATCTGGTTCATCACCGGGACACTCGCCCCTGAGGGCATCGGGTCGCTCATCCACCTCTTTTTCTGGCCCTGGTTCATCGAATGGGGCGCGTTCACCTCGGAAGTGGTGCTCCTTTTGACCTATTACTATCTCTGGGACCGGCTGGCCGAAGAGCGGCCGAGGACGCTCATGATCCTCGGCTGGGGCTACGTCGGTATGGCGGTTTGTTCCGCCATCCTCATCTCGGGCATCCTGGGCTTCATGCTCACCCCCGACGGCTGGCCCTTTTCCGGCGGCTTCAGGCGGGCCTATTTCAACCCGACCTTCATTCCCCAATGTTTTCTGCGGGTGTCCGAGGGCCTGGCGCTCGGCGCGCTCTTCGTCGTCACCTGGATCGCCTGGCGGTACAAGGGTCCGCGTGAGGAACGCGGCCGGGCGTTGCGCCTTGCCGGCGCAATCTTTCTCGGCGCGGCCCTGGTCGCCACGGCGAGCTGCTTCGTTTACTTCTCCCGGGTGCCCATGACCTACCTCACCCACTGGAAGTTCGCCGTGGCCACCTCGGCCCTGTCGCAACGCCCGGATTTCCTACCCCTGGCCAACGGGTTGGCCGGACTGCTGGTGCTGGCGACGGCCCTGGCGGCGCTTTTGCGGCGGCCGGGACTTTGCCGGGCGCTTTGCGTCCCGACCATCATCCTGTGCGTGGGGCTGGTGACGGAATTCGAGCGCGTGCGCGAGTTCGTGCGCGGCCCGTATCTGCTGCCGGGCTACTTGTACGCCAACCAGATCCCGCTGGTGGAAAGCAAGGGGCTCGCCGCGAAAAACGAGGCGTTTATGCCCACCATGCGCTGGGTCAACGACAACGGGATCCAATCCCCGGCCATGCGCGACGGGGCGGCGCTTTTTGCGGCCAACTGCGGCGTGTGCCACACCGAAGGCGGCATCAACGACATCCGCAAACGCATCGCCGGCCGCACCCTGGACGGCGTTAACGCCATCACCGCCATCACCGAGGGCCTGGCCCCGTTCATGACGCCTTTTACCGGCACCGAACAGGAACGCCTGCTTCTGGCCAATTACCTTTTCACCTTGGCCAACCAGGATGCACGCCTGCAAGGGCCGGCGCCCAAGGAGAAGTAGCCATGTCCCAGGGGACCGATCTGTTTCTTTCGATGCCGGTGCCGGCAAGCTGGCTGCATGGGATGCTTTTCGTCACCTTCGGCCTGCATCTGCTTTTCGTGCTGCTCATGCTCGGCACGGCGCTGCTCGGCTTGCTCTTTTTCATCCAAAAACGGCTGAGCGGCGACCCTGGCCCCCAACTTTGGAACAAACGGGTGGTGCATACGCACCTTGGCCTCAAAAGCCTGGCCGTGGTGCTCGGCGTGGCCCCGTTGCTCATCATCCAGGTGCGTTACCCCCACGCCTTTTTCACCATCACGGGCCTTTTTTCCTATGCCTGGCTGGCCGTGATCCCGCTTTTGATCGTGGCCTTCCTGCTCATCGACGCCTTTGGCCACAAGATCAGCTCCAGTCCGTGGCTGGCTGTCGTCTGCGGCGTGCTCGGCGTCGGCGCGCTCCTGACCGTCCCGGCGATCTTTACCGGAGCCCTGTCGCTGATGGAGCGCCAGGATTTCTGGGCCAGATTCGCGGCCGAGGGCTTTCGCCCGGACGGCGTTTTCGCGCCGCACTGGCTGCTGCGCTACCTGCATATCGTCGGCGCGGCGCTGGTCTTCGGCGCGGCCTTCCACCTCTTTTTTTCGGCCAGGGAACATCCCGAAAAAGCCGCGAAGCTGCGCAACTGGCTTTTCGGCGCAACGCTCGTCCAGGTCGTCATCGGCATCCCGCTGATTTTTTCCGTGGCTTCGGGACTCGACTGGCCCGTGCTCGGCGCGGTGACCGTGGGCGTGGCCGGGACCATGCTGACGCTTTGGGCGTTGCGCCCGGCGCCGGTTCCGACCGGCCCGCGCAGCCTGCTTGTCCTGCTTCCGGTCATCTTCGTCTCCATGCTCATCGCCCGGCAGTTTCTCCAGGACCGGGACCTGGCCCCGGCCCATGCCGCGGCCGTGGCCGTGCGCGAGGCGCGTTCCCAGGCGTACGCCCCGTTCCGCAAGGAAGCACTGGCCGCCTTCACGGCCAAATTGGACACCGTCTACGACAACGGCGACACCATCTATGTCGGGGCCTGCCAGCCCTGCCACGGCAAGGCCGGCCATGGGGACGGCCCGGCCGCCGCCCGGCTGGTGGTCCCGGCCGAGGACCTTGCCGCCATCCGGGCGAACAGGGACTACATCTACGGTATCCTGGTGGGCGGCACCCCGGGCTCGGGCATGCCGTATTTCCGGCTCTTCGACCGGGAAAAACTGGAAAAGCTGCTGGATACCCTTTCCACGCGCTTTTCCATGTTCGACGCCACGCCCAAGCCGGCGCACCATCCGGTCGGCTCCGAGGCCATGCAGGTCTGGAGCAAGACCTGTTCCGTGTGCCACGGCGTGGACGGCGGCATCACGCCCTTCGGCCGCACCCTGCTCCCGGCCTCGCCGGACCTGCGCCGCTTTGCCCTGACCCCCGAACGCGCCCTGGCCATCATTACCGACGGCTACCCCGGAACGGTCATGCAACCCTACCGCGCCCTGCCCGAAACCACGCGCCAGGACCTCGCCACCATCAGTAACACCTTCCGCACCGCGCGTTGACGCGCAAGAAAAAGACCGGGGGGAAACCTTGTCTTACGAAAGGTTCTCCCCCCGGACCCCCTTTCCAAAGACTTTTAACAATGGTGCTGTATTATCTTCATAACACGCCCCATTGAAAAC